>NZ_JAHGAN010000048.1:0-5350 GCF_030248625.1 Vibrio sp. D420a
AATCTCGAATCTCGAATCCCGAATTACCGATACGTCATAAACGCAATCACCGCACCGGCAACAACTAAGCAACCACCAATACGTCGAAGCTGATTATCTGGTTGTTCACTAAGCTGAGCCATCATGTTGCGCCAGCCTCTTGGAGCAATAAGTGGCCCTAAGCCTTCAACGACCAAAACTAGGCCGATAGCCAGCCAAATAGAGTGAGACATGATAGGTGCCTTATGAGATAAAAAAGGAATGATATCAGTATCTTTACGCATTTTGATACCGCCTTATGTGTGCTGCTTGTGACCAATTCTCACTATTGTGAACAAAAAATGACTGCAAGAATTGTGATTCGGTGCTAGAATCCATTTTTAACTAGCAACAGATACTGGAAAGATGGGAAATAACGTAGTCGTTCTAGGCACCCAATGGGGTGACGAAGGTAAAGGTAAAATTGTTGACCTTTTAACTGAAGATGCAAAATACGTGGTTCGCTACCAAGGCGGTCACAATGCAGGTCACACACTTGTAATTGACGGTGAAAAAACCGTTCTTCACTTAATTCCATCAGGCATCCTGCGCGATAACGTTAAATGTGTTATCGGTAACGGTGTTGTACTTTCGCCTGAAGCACTTCTTAAAGAAATGAAGCCTCTTGAAGAGCGCGGTATCCCAGTGCGCGAGCGTCTTTTCGTTTCTGAAGCTTGTCCTCTAATTCTTCCGTACCACATCGCTATCGACAACGCGCGTGAAATCGCTCGTGGCGCGAAAGCTATCGGTACAACGGGTCGTGGTATCGGTCCAGCTTACGAAGATAAAGTTGCTCGTCGCGGTCTACGCGTTGGTGACCTTTTCGATAAAGAAATGTTCGCTGAGAAGCTAAAAGAAGTAATGGAATTCCATAACTTCCAACTAGAGCACTTCTACAAAGCTGAAACAGTAAGCTACGAAGAAGTACTTGAGCAGTGCATGGGTTACGCAGATCTACTAACTTCAATGGTTATGGACGTAACTGACGAACTAGACGCAGCACGTAAGCGCGGCGACAAGATCATGTTCGAAGGCGCTCAAGGTACTCTACTAGATATCGACCACGGTACTTACCCATACGTAACTTCTTCTAACACGACTGCTGGTGGTGTTGCTGCAGGTTCTGGTTTTGGTCCTCGTCACATCGGTTACATCCTTGGTATTACTAAGGCTTACTGTACTCGTGTAGGTTCAGGTCCATTCCCAACTGAGCTTTACGATGGTCTAGACAAGCAAGACCCAGTAGGTAAACACCTAGGTGATGTTGGCCACGAGTTTGGTGCAACAACAGGTCGTCTACGTCGTACAGGTTGGTTTGATGCAGTAGCAATGCGCCGCGCAATCCAAATCAACTCTCTAACTGGTATGTGTCTGACTAAACTAGACGTTCTTGACGGTCTAGAAGAGATCAAGATCTGTACTGGCTACAAGATGGCTGACGGTTCTATCCTAGAAGTTTCTCCAATGGCTGCTGAATCTTTCGAAGAAGCAACGCCAATCTACGAAACAATGCCAGGTTGGTCTGAGACAACATTTGGTGCTAAGACAATCGACGCGCTTCCACAAGCTGCTCTTGATTACATCAAACGTATCGAAGAACTAACAGGCGTACCAGTAGACATTATCTCTACAGGTCCAGACCGTAACGAAACTATTATCAAGGTTCACCCTTACAGCGCATAATGCTGATACACGTAAGTGTATAGATAATAGAAAGTTCTTAGAAAGCCAGCTGAAATAAGCTGGCTTTTTTGTGCCTGCAATTTGGAGTTTCACCAGTACTACTTTTGAGTGTGATGATCTTTTGTACGCTATCTGGCAAAATATTGCCCATTGGCGGCAAGTTTTGTCTAAAGCGATAGGCGTCGTTGCCGATACAGATATCATAGTGAGTGAAATGTAATTGAGTTTGGGTTTTCCAAAGGCTCAATACGTTTTTAAAACAAGATAATAGAGTGCAGGTATGAAGCTACGAACTGTGGCAGCTTCATTGATAATGGCGCTGAGCTCCTCCTTGAGTCATGCTAATTTGGCTGATGTCGGTGAGCCGGTACCCATATACACAGAAGCTGAACTGATCAATCTGATAGAAAAGAATCAACACCTTGAGCGTGTGAAAGCTGATAAGTGCCAACTGGTTGAAGATATTGTTGCGCGTGCGACGCGTATCAGTTTGCCTTCTTATGAGTTTTTATACGGCGATATGCTGGCTTGGGGTGTATGTGTAGAGCAAGACGTTGAACTTGGTCTGTACTACATGGAAAACGCCGCTCATCAAGGTTTGCCGGCCGCTTTAGAGCAGCTTGGCCGTTACTACTCACGTGGTACCTTGGTTCAGCAAGATAAAGAGCGAGCGATCCCTTATCTACGTGAAGCAGCATCTATGGGTAACCTTAATGCGCGTATTCACTTAGCTGAGCTATTACTGCGTGATTATGGTAGCCCGTTAGATTATGAAGACGCGTACCGCTGGCTGTATAACTCAGTCACTGCCGATCAGCGTCAACACAAACGCATCTCTGTATTGAGGAGTGGGTTAGAGCAAAGAATGCCAGACAACATTATTGCTCGAGCCAAACGACGCGACGTTTTCTGGTAATACCGAATCCTAATCCTGTAATGATCTCTGCACTCATTATTACGGGACACTGAAAGCTGAAAAGCCCTGCCTAATTAGATTAGTGCAGGGCTTTTTGCATTTAGATAGTCATGCTATTGAGTGGTGAGATTATTGAACCACTTCACCTGACTCTACAACGGTTTCTCGCACTACTTTGGTGAAATCCAGTGCTTCTTGACGAATCTTATCTTCATCAACAGTGAGCATGTTGCGGTCTTTCATCAGCAGTTTACCATCGACGATTGAGTGGCGAACGTTACCTGAGTTTGCTGAGTACACCAGTGCAGAGTATGGGTTGTAAACCGGTACCATGTTTGGCGCTTTGGTATCGATCACAATGATGTCCGCCAATTTACCGATCTCTAATGATCCGATCTTATCTTCCATGTGTAGCGCTTTTGCTGCACTCATCGTCGCCATGTCGATCACTTTGATCGGCGGCATAGCTGCACGATCCTTGTTAACTAGTTTATGAACTTTGGCAACTTGGTTGAATTCATCGATGGTGCTCAAGGTGTTACCCGACATTGGACCATCGGTACCTAGGCCAATACGAACACCTTCATCGTACATCTGCAGAGCAGGCGAGACGCCTTTCGCTGATTTGATGTTAGCACTCATATTGTGGGCAACGCCCATGTCTGACTCTTTCACTAGTTCAATGTCTTCGTCATCAACCAGGATCATGTGTGCGCCAACTAGGTTTTTGTTGAGTGCGCCAATGCTATGCATGTACTGAACAGGCGATAGGCCATCAGAGCGTTCGGCGATCTTCTCTTCTTCACGATGGGATTCTGCTAAGTGGATCATCACAGGAACATCCAGTTCCAGAGATAGCTTCGCTACTTTTTGTAGGATCTCTGTGGTGTTGGTGTAAGGGGCGTGTGGTGCGAATGCTGGCGTGATACGCGGGTGGTCTTTGTACTCTTCAATAAAGTTGAGCGCGTACTTAATCCCTTCCTCAGCATTGGCCGCATCAGCGACAGGGAATTTAATCACGGTCTCACCCAGTACAGCTCGCATACCAATCTTATCGACGGTCTTCGCTACTTCATCTTCAAAGTAGTACATATCCGCATAAGTGGTTACGCCACCTTTGATCATTTCAACGTTACCTAGGTTGGCGCCAATGCGAACCATATCTCGCGAAACCAGCTTCTTCTCCAGTGGGAAGATATAGCGGTGTAGACGGTCAGGAACATCGTCAGCCAATGAGCGGAACACAGTCATTGAAACGTGGGTGTGAGTATTGATAAGACCTGGCATTACGATGTCGCCGTCGACATCAAGTACTTGCTCAGCTTGGTATTGCTTCTCTAATGAAGCATCGCCCACAGCAATGATTTTGTTGTCTTTAACTACTACCGTACCGCTCTCATAGACGGTTTTGTCTTGGTTCATGGTCAGAACCATGGCATCTGTGATCATCAGATCCGCTTTTTCCATTGCGTTACTCGTCAAAGAAAACAGAGATAAGCTAGCCATCGCTGATGCAATTAAGGTGCGTTTTAAATTCATATCAATACTCAGAACAGGATTTGGTAAATTTTGCTGAATCATAGTCGATTTAATTGGTGTCGCAAACGTTTGTTTTATCGTTTGCGTAAAAATTTGATGGTTGAACGGAATTACGATCGGATATTTCACATCATGAAGATTTGTATCAATCTCAGCTAATTTGTCGGTTTTCTAAAGCATATCTGTAGCTTACCTGTTGCATCGGATATAATAGATGTATATCCCTTCCTTGCTTAAGCAGGCCCGCCTATGACCAAAAAGATACCGATGTCAGAAAATACGACAACCACAGCTAATGCTGATCCTTTTGCAGACCGAGAGTCGCAAAACTATGAGAATCCAGTTCCAAGTCGCGAGTTTATTCTTTCGTTTCTGACGGACGCGAATATTCCAATGAACCGCAACGATCTGTTCGAGGCATTAGGTTTATCAGGCGAAGACCAATATGAAGGTTTGCGCCGTCGTCTGCGTGCGATGGAGCGTGATGGCCAATTGATCTTTACGCGTCGCCAATGCTACGCACTACCAGAGAAACTGGAGCTGATTAAAGGGTATGTGATTGGTCATAAAGATGGTCACGGCTGGGTACGCCCTGATGGCAGCAAAGGCAAGGATGACGACATTCTACTGCCACATCATCAGATGAAGACACTGATGCACGGTGACTACGTTTTGGCACAACCAACCGACAACAGCAAACGCGGTCGTCGTGAAGGTCGTTTAGTACGTGTACTTGAAGAACGCACAGCTCCGTTAATCGGCCGCTTCTTCCTAGAGTATGGTCACTCTTACGTAGTTCCTGATGATTCCCGAATCAGTCACGACATTTTGATCCCAACCGAGCATAAAGGCGGTGCTCGTATGGGTAACGTTGTGGTGATCGAAATTACGGATCGCGGTGGTCGTTCACGCAATATGATGGGTAAAGTTACGGAAGTTTTGGGTGAGAATATGGCTCCGGGGATGGAGACCAAGATTGCGATTCACACTCACCAAATCCCTCATGAATGGCCGCAAGCGGTCGAAAAGCAGATTGAAAACCTAGGCGAGCATGTTCCTGAAGAAGCGAAAGAAGGCCGTGTAGATTTACGTGAGCTGCCTTTGGTGACAATCGATGGTGAAGATGCGCGTGACTTCGATGATGCGGTTTACTGTGAAGCGAAGAAAGGTGGTGGCTGGCGCTTATGGGTAGCG
>NZ_JAHGAN010000049.1:0-21759 GCF_030248625.1 Vibrio sp. D420a
CTTCGTCGCTTTAGGAGATGACGGGAATAAGAGCAGTGATTACAAAGCGACACCAATGACGCGCTACCACTCTCCCCAATCATCATTCCCTACAGTGAGGAACGAACGTGATAGGGAACCTGCTTATTGAGAACGTAAGCGCTAGCCACATTCTTAATCCAACCTTATACTCAACTAAAACAATCAATTGGAAAGATCATGAGCTTCGAACTTCATCCTCAATTAGCAAAAGACACCACTGTTATTGGTGAGTTTCCACTAAGCCTTGCCCTACTACATAAAGACAATGCCGTGCCTTGGGTTATCCTTGTACCAAAGCGTGCAAACCTTAAAGAGTTGCACCACTTACCAATGAAAGAGCAACAGCAGTTCCTTCATGAATCTCAAGCAGTAAGCCAAGCACTAGAGGCGACCTTCCAACCGGATAAGCTTAACCTAGGCGCGTTGGGTAACATGGTGCCGCAACTACACATCCACCATATCGCACGTTTCAAAGATGATATCGCATGGCCGGGGCCGGTATGGGGCAATACCAAAGGTGAGCAACGCAGCGAAGAAGAGCAAACAGCACTACTGACCCGCATTCAAAACGTTCTATCTCTGAGCTCTTTGTTTCAAAAAGCATAATTAAATATTCGAATTCAAAAAAAACCGCAGCCAACAAGCTGCGGTTTTTCATTTTAGATCTTAAGAACTACATCATCACATTGAGCGATAAACTGTCTTGTTGATTAATGGTGTAACGTATTCGAGTCGTGTGACCATGTTGGTTAGTATCCACTAAACGACTTACCTTACCTTTCTTAATCCAAACATTAAGCATCGCGTCGACACCATCTTCACTCATGCCAAACTTTGCAGCCAACTCTTTGCGAGCTGCACCACCTTGTTCACCAATGTACTGATGTAATTCTCTTAAAATCATGCGAATTGAGCCTCTAGTGCGCGCTGTTTCTGACCCAGCTTTTTAAAGCCGATGTAAGTGAGAACAAAACCAGCCACAATCACTACCATCCACACTGCACTTGAGATTGGGTAAGCAGCGAAATTAGCTGCTTGGTAGTAGAAAGTCGCGCCAAAGTAGCCTAGAGCCATTGTCCAAACCGCGATAAAGCGAGCAAACATTTGGCCAAACTCTCTTACGTACGCGCCCATCGCAGCCACACAAGGGGTGTATAGTAAGATAAGAATTAGGTACGCAAACGCTGCATGGCTAGAGACAAATTTCTCTTTCAAGTTACCGAAGATAGATGTATCAACTTCTTGATCTTCTGCTACCGCGCTTGAATCTGAAAGATCACCAACTTCGATACCTAGAGGATCTGAATAGCTTAAGCCTGCTAAGTTATCTGGAATTGTCATTACCGCTTCATGTAGGCTGCCCGCTAAATCGAACTCCGCAGCTTCTTCATCAGAAGGTGTTGTGTACAAGCTGTTCAGTGTACCCACTACCGCTTCTTTAGCGAAGATACCTGTAATGATACCTACTGTCGCTGGCCAGTTTTCTTCTTGAATACCAATTGGCGCAAACACAGGAGTTACCACTTGAGCTGCTTTCGACAATACCGAGTTTTCGCTGTCTTCGTTACCGAATGACCCATCAGTACCTAGTGAGTTAAGGAAGCTCAGTACAGCAACGACCATCACAATGGTTTTACCTGCACCAAGAACGAAACGCTTCAGTTTCTGCCATGTTTTTAGCATCACGTTTTGCATGGTTGGTAACTCGTAATCTGGCATCTCCATGACGAGACTGTCACTGCTACCCGGGTAAAGAGTATTCTTCAGGAATAGGCCAGTAAAGATAGACGCAACAATACCTAGCAGGTAAAGAGCGAATACGATGTTTTGACCCGCACCTGGGAAAAACGCTGCTGCAAACAGAGCGTACACAGGTAGACGTGCGCCACATGACATAAACGGAGCCATTGCAGCGGCAAGTTTACGCTCGCGTTCTTGGTCAAGTGTACGTGTCGCCATAATTGATGGAACGTTACAACCGAAGCCTAACACTAGAGGTACGAAAGCTTTACCTGGCAGACCAATTTTCTGCATCACTTTATCAAGAACAAACGCGGCGCGAGCCATGTAGCCTGAGCTCTCTAGAACAGCAAGGAACAAGTACAAGCAAGCAATCACAGGAATAAAGGTTGCGACCGTTTGAATACCACCACCAATGCCATCAGCTAATATAGTCACTAGCCAAACTGGTAAATGGTCATCCAATAAATAGTGGCCACCATCGACCAACAGTGCGCCAACGCCGATGTCAAAGAAGTCGATGAATGCGCTACCGATGTTAATGGAGAACATGAACATCAGGTACATCACCACGAAGAAGAACGGAATGCCTACCCACTTATTCAAAATCAATTGGTCAGCTTTCTCTGTGAAGCTTCGGCTCAATTTACCTTCGCTACGACGCACACGCTTACAAAGCTCATGCAGCATTGTGTATTTTGCATCTGCTACAGCTAAGTCGATATCAAACTGAGCAGCAGCTCTCACTGCATCAATCTGTTGACGCTCATTCGGCGCTAGGCTATTCAAAACTAGGTAATCATTTTCAAGGGCGCGAATAGCAAGTGCACGATGCGATACGTCTGCATCATCAAATTTTGTTTCGACTTGTGGTAGTAGCGCTTCAAACGCTTCTTCATAATCAATCGCGATAGGCTCTAGGCTAACACCTTGAACCAATAGTTTATGAAGCTTCTCTTTAAAACGAACAACCTGCGATTTGTCGTTCGCTGATAAGCTTAAAACAGGACAGCCTAATGCTTTTTCTAGCGCCTTCTGATCAATCACCTGACGCTCACGCTTAAGTACATCCATCTTGTTTAGTACAACAATCATTGGACGACCCATCTCACGTAGCTGAAGTGTCATGTACAAACTGCGCTCTAAGCTGCTCGCATCCACAACATTAATGATCACATCTGCAGGATGAGTAAGCACCGCACGAGAAGCGATAGATTCATCGATGCTGTTTGCATCATTACCGCTGTCTAGTGCGTAAATACCTGGAAGGTCTGTTAGCTTGAACTGATCTCCCGCATGACTGTATGTGCCCGTCTTCTTTTCAACGGTAACACCAGCCCAGTTACCCACATGCTGCTTAGCACCTGTTAAAGCATTAAACAGTGTCGTTTTACCACTGTTTGGATTACCTACAGTCAGTACTTGATAGTTCATAAACTCACCTCAATCTGCTCAGCAATGTTTTGACGAATAGCGATAGAGACACCTCGTACTTCCACTTGTAATGGATCTCCCATCGGTGCGCGACGAATAAGAGTGACTTGGGTTTTCGGTAG
Organism: Vibrio sp. D420a; assembly: GCF_030248625.1. NCBI lineage: Bacteria > Pseudomonadati > Pseudomonadota > Gammaproteobacteria > Vibrionales > Vibrionaceae > Vibrio > Vibrio sp. D420a. Next base: position 3,318 of record NZ_JAHGAN010000049.1, read on the forward strand.
AACCCCCATTACCATGAGTTTTTTTCTAACTTCGGGAGATAACCCAGTAAGAGCGACTACGGTAGCCGCTTTGCCTTGCTCAAGCTGTGACAGGTTCATAAGCATCCAACAGAGATTGATAATGAGAAATATTGTTATTAAGAAGAATAATACACATATATAACCCTAATCTTACTGTGTGAAATCAAAGTTTCCGAAAATAGATACTCGTAAATTTCGTCAAAACACGCTACGTCAATTCCGTTACTTTCAACACTCAAAGAAAACTAGTCCGTGAGTACAAAATTAAGAAAATCCAACAAAACCAATAAAAATCAATAAGTTAAAATTATGTCGCATTTATTACATAACGATGTCGTTAATTTTATAAGGAAAATAAGTGCTACCCCGTATAGTTAATTCCAACGAAGAGAAACTCCTTCTCTTTAACTTTATTCCAGAGGTGATATGGCTTTCGCTGTATCACTCCGGCAGCAAGCGAAGGTGTCTTTGGCACCCGTGGTATAGTCCCCCCGGCTATACCACGATATTTTTTTCTTATCTTCTCTGACCCATCTTTCGTTAATCAATCGTCTATTCTTTCGTATCTCGTATCTCAGAAACATAAAAAAGCCCCGAACAAATTCGAGGCTCATTAGTATTCCAATTTCTATTAGTCATCACTATTTTCAGCAAACTTCGAAGGTGACATACCAAAGTGGTGTTTGAATCTCTGACTAAAATACGACGGATCATTGAATCCAGAATTGAATGCCACGTCAGATACCTTCTCGCCAGCCAATAGTCTTTCACAAGCATGCTCTAAACGTACTTGATTCAGGTACTCTTTAAACGTCTTATCAAAAGCAGATTTAAAACGACGTTGTAAGCTTCGCTCAGACATATATAACAAGCGTGCAACAGAAGCCGTACCAAACTCTGCATCCGAGTAATGCTCACTAACTAATAGCGCGACACGGTTCTTCCACTCTTGTTCAGCGCTCAGTTTCTGCTGCTCTTGCGTAAGCACAGGATGTTTAATGGTCTCTATCTGCTCCAAGGTACTTTCGGTGATTTTCTGAGAGACTTGATATTCTATCGGCCATGACAGCTGCACAACGTTCTGAGAATCCGAAATAAACGTCTTCAGCTCACCCCCACTCTGGTGAATAAGAAGTGGTAGCTTCTCAATATTTAGGTCTGTTGACTGAGCTAATCCAGCATCGGGAGCGGCTGCCGTCCACTTAGGGAAAGGCATCCCAAAATCACGCAGTGTTACCACAAGTTGCTGCTTAACCTCTTCAACCGAGACAAGCATTCGTTGTGACTTAAAGTTACGTTTAATCGCACTGGCCACCAAGCTATTAAAGACAATATCAAGATTAAAGTAGTTCAGCGTTATGTACCGATGCTTAGTATTTAAGTTAACCTCAAGCTCAATACCGGCCTTTGCAAGATCGTCCTTCCATGCCGTTAACACCGACTCTAGGACTAATACCAAATCGTAATACGTTGTTTGACCATTCTCATGGCCTTGAGCGAGTTGCTCTAAACCTTGGCGAAGCTCTACGATAGGTGAGACTTCATCACTTTCTTGCCAATTAGGGATAAGTGCTGCAGCGCGATTTACCTCTTCAACCAGCCCACCAGCGGTATGGGTTACCAGAACATTTTTAACCGCCAACTGCTTTTTAAGTTGTTGGTTAGTCGCCAATAGAATTCGACTTTGATGACGTAACTGATCGGTCTTCAACGCCACTTGAGCCTTAAGCTTGCGGTTGGCAAAAGTGACAAAACGGGAACGCCAAAATACCAGTACCGTAACGAAACCTATCAACAAAACCATAAAGCTTGCGGCTGCCCAATTGCTCAAATACCAAGGCTCCAAAATAGTAAATGGCTGCTTAGTTGAAACGAAGCGATAGTGAGAGTCTTTAACAGGCTTCACTTCAAGCACATAATCTCCAGGAAGAATATGCTCCAAAGCCAACAAACCGCCTTCGAATTCAATCCAAGGTTCTCCCTCGTTCAATCGATACTCCATCGCTTGGACGAAACCAACCGGCAAAACTCCAAACTTAAAACTCAATGAGGAGCCATAGGGTACTTGTAGTGACTCTATATATTTCCCCCCCAGAGCAACTGTGTTTTGATCAACAGTGACTTTACTTACTAACGCGTGCCTTTGTGGTGTATCAGACACCAAAAGCTCATTGGACATCGCACCAACGAGGCCATACTTAGAGCCCATAACAAGCAAGCCCGATTGCAATGGGTCAGCCACTGATAAGCTGCACGCCCCAGGCGCAAACTCATTGAGAATCAAGCCAAATGGTGAACCAATATGTTTGTTGAGAATGCCACTGAGTCCATAAAAGCTAATCCCCTTTGACGAACCTAACCAGATCCCGTGTTTATCACTGACCAAGCAAACCGGGCTGATGTTATCTTCTACCAACTCGACCTCTTCAAGGTATTCACTTCCCTTGGCAATTCGATAAACGCCATAGCTTCCAGCAAACCAGTGTGAGCCATCATTCGAGTGAGCAATATCAACCACCTTACCAAATCTCAAACTGTCTCTTTTGAAGCTAATCCTGCCATCAACTAACAAATAGAAGCCATGGTCCGTGCCGATATAGACTTCGCCTTGTTTATCTACCGAGAGGTCAGTTATCTTTGCAGGTAAGTACTTACTGACTAGCCAATCCATACCATACGATGTCGCTTTGTTAGTCGCAATATCGAGCGAATAAAGGTTTTGTTCAGACGTCAGCCATAGTAGCCCTTGTGTATTCAATGCCAGAGTATCGACTTGCCGTTGACGCAAGCTTCTAGGTAGATTTAGTGAGGTGAGCTGACGACTATGTTGATCGACAGCAATTAAGCCTGTTGGAGTAGCAAGGTAAACCAAGCCTTGATGCGCAACGATATCGCTTACTGGCTCAGAATAAATGCGCTTGGGAAGCTCACCAGCATCCGTTCTAGCTACGTAGAGTCCTTCCGACGTTGCTACCCAAAACTCGGATTCACTGATAGACAGTATTTTATTGACGGAAAAGCGCACCGAATGCATACCTAATCCAGAAATCGAGGTTCTTTGAAAGGTACTGCTGTACAAAGAAAAGTAACGTATACCATTGTTGGTTGCTATCCACAGACCACCAGCGAAGTCGTTGACTAATGAGTATATCTTTTCACCAGGAAGCGAAAAATCTTGGTTATCAGCCCCTTGAAAACGCGTTATCTTACCCGTGATAAAGTTGTAGCTCATCAAACCGTGTTCGGTTCCAATCCAGTATTGGTCAGAGGTTTCAGCGAGAGACAGTACGTGAGAGCCTGGGATTCGATTAACCACATCTGGCGATGATAAGTTAATGATCACTAACCCGTTGCGCGTCCCGACAAGTAGCTCACGTCGAGCATCAGAAAAGTAGACTGCTTCGATATAGAATTTACCGGAAGCGGTAATGTGTTCAAATTCTTTCTCTTCCGAGCGATACACCCCTGCAGACGTTGCGAGTACCCACTTCGAAAGTACGCGTTCAGCGTCATTGATTCGGATATCGCTGCGCTTGTTGTGACGATAAAGCTTTAGTAACGAATACGTTTCGAATTCACTGGTGAGCGTATTGTAGGTATAGAAGTTGTTTCGGTCGGTAACCCAGATATAGTCGCCTGATGCGCCGATATTACGAATTTCAGCTCCAGGGCTCAGACTAAATGCAAGGAAGCTCTCTATGCCTGGGACATGTCGATAGACCTCATTATCAAAGTAGGTCCAAAATTCATCGTTTAAAAAAGCCACCTCATCGGAAGAGAACTCAAGCAAACTGCCTTTCCTGGGTAAAAGAGTTCCACCGTCATAAAACATGACTTTACCGTGGACATCGTGAATCCATAAACCACCACCCTCACCTAAATAAAGGTTTTTAGCCGCAAGAAAGTTCCCTTGCCCTTGAACAGGTAAAGGATAGAAAACAGATGATGCGACACTCAGTGTAGAAACACCCAGCGAAATACTCATGAAGATGAGTAATCTGATGATCACTTGATACAAGGTTTTTCCCAAAAACAGCAAATACAGCGCGGCCTACGCGACTTTGAAAGTGCGATAACCGTCGACGAGTTATTTTGTGATTATAATTATCTCACTATTTTAGCGGAAATTACCTAGGGAAAAAGACGGTTTGTAAAATTGAGGAAGGATTTATCTTACAGATCACGAAAATGCCGCAAAAACGCGGCATTATTCATAAATGTCTGATTACTAAGTCCATAAGGACTTAACGCTAACGTGAATTATCGCGCTGATAGACAGTTTGAGTAGCTATCAGTCAATTGCTGTAGGAATTCGAAGTAACTGCCCTTACCCACCTCGATATTTGAACCGATCGGATCCAGTTGTCCTTTCTGAGTTGAGCTACCACGTACCACTGATTCGATAACCGCTGGTGTAAATTGAGGCTCAGAGAAAACACATTGAACGTCTTGCTTGGCCAATGTCTTCTTAATTGAGATCAGTGTCTTAGCACCAGGCTTACGCTCAGGGCTTACCGTAAAGTGACCAAGCTTGTTTAGACCGAATTCATCTTCATAGTAGCTGTATGCATCATGGAATACGTAGTAACCCTTGTCTTTTACCGGTGCTAGTTGTGCTTCAATCGAGCTTTTTTTCTCAGCAAGCTGCTTCAAGAAGTTCTCAAGGTTTTTGTTGTAAGCATCCGCATTTTGAGGGTCAAGTTCTACAAGCTTGCCAGTGATATAAGAGGAAGCGACTTCCACTTGATCAATGCCTAACCAGAAGTGAGGGTCATGGCTACCGTGATCGTGTCCGTCATGGTGGTGGTCATGTGAATCTTCACCAAACTCTTTTAAGTTGATGTTCGGAATTTCACTAATAGTCACCACGTAGTCATTTGACTTAACGACTTTAGTCAGAAAGGCTTCTAGGTCTGGACCGAACCAAATTACCATGTCAGCTTGTTGAACTTTCTTCACATCAGATGGTTTCAAAGCGTAGTCGTGAGGTGATGCATTACTGTTCATTACCGCACCTGGTTCACTGACACCTTGCGTTAATTCAGTAACAATCATTTGAATAGGTTTAAAACTTGTTAGAATAGTGCTCGCACTGGCAACGCTTGGGATTAATAACAAGCTTGCCAGTATAAAAGATGAACGTAACATATTACCTCGATAATAGAAAAGTAGCTTAGGCCTGCTGTAAATGTTACATTATAACATTAGCTAATTGCAAATGAGTTCTATTCATGGATAACTTAATCCAATTGGATTCCGTCAGTGTTGAGTTCGACGGTAGAAAAGTTTTAGACAATATCTCTCTAAATATAGAGCGCGGCCAAATCACAACTCTAATAGGCCCAAATGGTGCAGGTAAATCGACCCTAGTCAAAGTGCTACTAGGACTTCAAAACCGATACTCTGGCACCATTACCAAAAACAAAAAACTAAAAATTGGCTATGTTCCACAAAAACTTAAGCTTAATGACTCGCTCCCTTTAAACGTAGAGCGCTTCTTAAAGCTTACCGGTAAGTTCAGTCAACAAGAAATTCTTGAATCATTGAAACTGGTTGGTGCCGAGCACCTGATTAAAAACAACATGCACCAGTTATCTGGTGGTGAGAACCAACGTGTGTTGATCGCCCGCTCACTACTCCGTCGCCCAGATCTACTGGTACTCGACGAGCCAGCACAAGGTGTTGATGTTCAAGGTCAAATTGATCTTTATGAACTGATCGACTCCATTCGCCACCGTTTTGGCTGTGCAGTGTTCATGGTTTCACACGACTTGCACTTAGTGATGGCAAAAACTGATGACGTGATTTGTCTGAATCATCATGTTTGCTGTTCTGGTGCGCCTGCTGATATTAAGCACCATCCTTCTTATATCGCTCTATTCGGTACTGCGGTACAAGAGAGCTTGGCTTTCTACCATCACCAACATGATCATCACCATCACGACTTGGCAGGCCAACCTGTTTCAGGCGATGTTCACGACTGCAAAAATCATAATCACGGACATCACTAATGCTTGAGTTCCTTTTACCTTCTATTCTCGCTGGCCTTGGCATTGCACTTATTGCTGGCCCACTGGGTTCATTCGTTGTGTGGCGTAAAATGGCTTACTTTGGTGATACGTTGGCTCACGCGTCATTAATGGGGCTAGCTCTTGGCTTTTTATTAGACATTAACCTCTACTTAGCACTGTTAATCTGCTGTTTGATGCTCGCGGTACTGCTAGTTACCTTACAGAAACAGAAGCTGGTCGCGACCGACACACTTCTGGGCATACTCGCACATAGTGCACTTTCGCTTGGTTTAGTGGCCGTTAGTTTTCTCGACAACGTACGTGTAGACCTAATGAGCTACCTATTTGGTGATCTGCTTGCTGTATCACCAACAGACCTTGTGTTTATTTATGGCGGCGCCGCCGCTGTGGCACTAGTTTTGGCTATCTTCTGGCGTCCATTGCTATCCACAACGGTTAACGAAGATCTCGCCGCTGTAGACGGTATCAACATAGACCTGATGCGTTTGGTATTGATGTTAATGGTCGGTATCGTTATTGCGGTAGGTATGAAGTTTGTCGGTGCTCTGATTATGACATCGCTACTGATTATTCCAGCTGCAACAGCACGTAAATTTGCTCAAACCCCTGAACAGATGGCCTTTATTGCCTCTGGCATTGGTTCTTTGGCAGTGCTCGGTGGACTGAGTCTTTCTTGGTTCTACGATACCCCGGCGGGTCCTTCTGTGGTCATTACCGCAACCGCAATGTTTATGCTATCGCAGATGGTAAAGAATCGAGCGTAACGTTACTTTTCGTATCTCGTATCTTCGAGAACATACAAAAAAGGCTTGGTCATCGACCAAGCCTTTTAATTATCTATCACTGTAAAGTGCTGATTACCAACCAGTAATCTCGCGTAGACCTTTACCGATGTCAGCAAGAGACTTAACTGTCTTAACGCCTGCTGCTTCAAGTGCTGCGAATTTGTCTTCAGCAGTACCTTTACCGCCAGAGATGATTGCGCCAGCGTGGCCCATACGTTTACCTGGAGGAGCAGTAACACCCGCGATGTAAGAAACAACTGGCTTAGTTACGTTCTCTTTGATGAACGCTGCAGCTTCTTCTTCCGCTGTACCACCGATCTCACCAATCATTACGATTGCTTCTGTTTCAGGATCTTCTTGGAACAGTTTTAGGATGTCGATGAAGTTTGAACCTGGGATTGGGTCACCACCGATACCAACACATGTAGACTGACCGAAGCCTTCGTCTGTTGTTTGTTTAACTGCTTCGTAAGTAAGGGTACCTGAACGAGATACGATACCTACTTTACCTTTCTTGTGGATGTGACCAGGCATGATACCAATCTTACACTCGTCTGGAGTGATAAGACCTGGACAGTTAGGACCGATCATGCGAACGCCAGTTTCTTCTAGCTTCACTTTAACGTCGATCATATCTGTCGTTGGGATACCTTCAGTGATCGTTACGATCAGTTCGATACCTGCGTCGATCGCTTCAAGGATTGCATCTTTACAGAAAGGTGCTGGTACGTAGATAACTGTTGCTGTTGCACCAGTCACTTCTACTGCTTCACGTACTGTGTTGAACACAGGAAGACCAAGATGAGTTTGACCACCTTTACCTGGAGATACACCACCAACCATTTGCGTACCGTATGCGATAGCTTGCTCTGAGTGGAATGTACCTTGACCGCCAGTGAAACCCTGACAGATTACTTTAGTGTCTTTGTTAATTAGTACAGACATTATTTCGCCTCCGCAGCAGCAACAACTTTCTGAGCAGCATCTGTTAGAGATTCAGCTGCAATGATATCAACATCAGAATTAGCAAGTACTTCACGACCTAGGTCTGCGTTTGTACCTTCTAGACGAACAACAACTGGTACTGTTACGCCTACTTCTTTAACCGCACCGATAATACCTTCAGCGATCATGTCACAACGTACGATGCCACCGAAGATGTTTACTAGTACTGCGCTAACATTGTCATCAGAAAGGATGATCTTGAATGCTTCAGCAACACGCTCTTTCGTTGCGCCGCCGCCTACATCAAGGAAGTTTGCTGGTTTGCCGCCGTGTAGGTTAACGATATCCATCGTACCCATTGCTAGACCTGCACCGTTAACCATACAGCCAACGTTACCGTCTAGTGCTACGTAGTTTAGTTCCCACTGTGCTGCGTGTGCTTCGCGCTCATCTTCTTGAGATGGATCGTGCATTTCACGTAGTTTAGGCTGACGGTACATCGCGTTTGAGTCGATGTTGATCTTGCCGTCTAGACAAAGAAGGTTGCCTTCGCCAGTGATTACAAGTGGGTTGATCTCCAGTAGAGCTAGGTCGTACTGAGAGAACATTTGGCCAAGACCCATGAAGATCTTAACGAACTGTTTGATTTGGTCGCCAACTAGACCAAGTTTGAACGCAAGTTCACGGCCTTGGTAAGCTTGAGGACCTACTAGAGGATCAATCGCAGATTGGTGAATCAACTCAGGAGTCTCTTCAGCGATTTTCTCAATGTCCACACCGCCTTCAGTAGACGCCATGAATACAATTTTACGAGTTGCACGGTCTACAACTGCGCCTAGGTAAAGTTCGTTAGCGATGTTAGACGCTTCTTCAACTAGGATTTTAGTTACAGGCTGACCATTTGCATCTGTTTGGTAAGTCACTAGGTTCTTACCTAGCCACTTTTGAGCAAACTCTTTAACGCCTTCTTTTGTGTCATGTAGTTCTACACCGCCCGCTTTACCGCGACCGCCTGCGTGTACTTGACACTTAACAACTTTCTTTTCAGTAGAGATACGACCCGCAGCTTCGAAAGCTTCTTGAGCTGTATCACATGCGAAACCTTCTGGTACAGGCAAACCGAATTCTGCAAACAGCTGTTTGGCTTGGTATTCATGCAAATTCATTTTGATATTCCGTTTATTTTCCCTTAAGGGATTATTATTTCCATAACGACACAGTTATCTGTGTTACGTCTGTAGGGTCTTCTCAAATCAGCCAAGATAACTCAGATAAATAGCGAATATTTAACAAGTAATCTTTAGCTCAAGTGAAGGCCAGACGTCGAGCTAGCCTAGCCTTTGAAACTATCAACGTCTAGCTGTTGAGCACAACTAGACGTTTTAGCGATATTAAACGTCTAATAGGAGACGTGCTGGATCTTCTAGTAGCTCTTTAATCGTTACTAGGAAGCCAACTGACTCACGGCCATCGATTAGACGGTGGTCGTAAGATAGCGCTAGGTACATCATCGGTAGGATTTCAACTTTACCGTCAACCGCCATTGGACGCTCTTGGATCTTATGCATACCCAGGATAGCCGCTTGTGGTGGGTTGATGATTGGCGTTGACATCAGTGAACCAAATACACCGCCGTTTGTGATAGTGAAGTTACCACCCATTAGCTCATCAACAGTTAGCTTGCCGTCACGGCCTTTGATCGCTAGCTCTTTGATGCCTTTTTCGATATCAGCGAAACCTAGAGTGTCACAGTCTTTAAGTACTGGAGTTACTAGACCACGTGGCGTAGATACCGCCATGCTAATGTCGAAGTAGTTGTGGTAAACGATATCATCACCGTCGATAGACGCGTTTACTTCTGGGTAACGCTTCAATGCTTCAGTTACTGCTTTCACGTAGAAAGACATGAAACCTAGACGCGTGTCGTGGCGCTTCTCGAACTGGTCTTTGTACTGCTTACGAAGGTCCATGATTGGCTTCATGTTTACTTCGTTGAACGTCGTTAGCATTGCAGTGCTGTTCTTCGCTTCAAGCAGACGGTTAGCGACTGTTTTACGTAGACGAGTCATTGGTACACGCTTTTGGCTACGAGCTGCTGCTGGCGCTTCTACCGCTGCAGGAGCTTCTGCTTTAGGTGCAGATTTCGCTGCAGCTAGGTGCGCATCGATGTCTTCACGAGTGATACGACCACCTACGCCAGTGCCTTTAACGTCAGCTGGTTGCAGGTTGTGTTCAGCTAGAAGACGACGAACTGCTGGGCTTAGCGCATCGTTGCTCTCTTCAGAAAGCGTCGCTTTGTGGCGCTTATCTGGAGATGCTTCAGTATCTTCTGTTGTATCTGTCGTTGGTTCACCAGCAACCGCGCCAGGCTTAAGCTTAGCGATAACTTGCTTAGAAAGTACTGTTGCACCTTCTTCTTCGATGATTGCCTCTAGAACACCAGCTTCTGGAGCTGGTACTTCTAGAACCACTTTGTCAGTTTCAATATCTACGATGACTTCATCGCGTTCAACCGCTTCACCCGGTTGTTTGTGCCAAGTTGCGACTGTTGCGTCAGCCACCGATTCAGGTAAATCTGGAACCAGAATTTCAATTGTCATATCTGTGTTTTCCTTTTACTTCTAGTTCGAAAGTAGGGTCAGAGCGTCTTCAATTAACGCTTTTTGTTGTTTCAAGTGTACTGACATGTAGCCAACCGCAGGTGATGCTGAAGCAGGACGACCTGCATATTTAAGATCAGCACCCGCTGGAATCGCAGCACGGAAGTTGTGTTGGCTGCTGTACCAAGCACCTTGGTTTTGTGGCTCTTCTTGACACCAAACGTAATCTTCAACATTTGTGTACTGTGCAATCGCAGCTTGAACTTCCTCAAGAGGGAATGGGTATAGCTGCTCGATACGCACAATAGCAACATCGCCTTGTTCGTTCTTACGGCGCTGTTCTAATAGGTCGAAGTAAACCTTACCTGAACAGAACACTACGCGTTTCACGTTCTCTGGCTTGATGTCATCAATCTCAGCGATTGCTGGTTGGAATGTACCCTCTGCAAGGTCTTCAAGTGAAGATGTACACAGTGGGTGACGCAGCAATGACTTAGGAGACATTACAATCAGAGGACGACGCATTGGACGTACAACCTGACGACGAATCATGTGGTAAACCTGAGCTGGTGTTGATGGAACAACAACCTGCATGTTCTGTTCAGCACATAGCTGTAGGTAACGCTCTAGACGTGCAGAAGAGTGCTCTGGACCTTGTCCTTCGTAACCGTGTGGAAGCAGCATTGTTAGACCACATAGACGTGCCCATTTTTGCTCACCAGACGAGATGAATTGGTCGATAACAACTTGAGCGCCATTCGCAAAATCACCAAACTGTGCTTCCCAAAGGGTTAAGCCGCTTGGCTCTGCTGTTGCGTAGCCGTATTCAAATGCCAGAACCGCTTCTTCAGATAGTACTGAGTCAAATACTTGGAAAGGACCCTGCTTATCGTGAATGTTCGCTAGTGGAACGTAAGTGCTCGCATCTGTTTGGTTATGTAGAACAGAGTGACGGTGGAAGAAAGTACCACGGCCTGAATCTTGGCCAGAAATACGGATACGTTTACCATCATCAACCAGAGTCGCATACGCAAGCGTCTCCGCCATACCCCAATCGACTTGTTTCTCACCATTAATCATGGCAGTACGATCGTTGTACAGTTTGTTTACTCGGCTTTGTAGCTTGTGGCTATCTGGGTATTGGCACAGCTTAGTACCAAGCTCTTTTAGACGCTCGATATCAATTTGGCTGTTCCAATCGATGTTCCAATCGTGACCAATGTATGGGCTCCAGTCTACAGAGTGCAGTGCCATTGGGCGCCACTCTTTAACGACAACTTCACCATGGTCTAGAGCATCACGGTATTCGTTCACCAGCTGAGTTGCAGTGTCGATACCAAACTCACCGCGCTCCATTAGGATGTCTGCGTATAGCTTACGTGGTGTAGGATGCTTCTTGATTTTTTGGTACATCAGCGGTTGAGTTGCATTCGGCTCATCTGCTTCGTTGTGACCGTGACGACGGTAACAAACAAGGTCGATAACAACATCGCGCTTGAACGTATTACGGTAATCCAGTGCCAGACGCGCAACGAAAGCTACTGCTTCTGGGTCATCTGCATTAACGTGGAAAATCGGTGCCTGTACCATCTTAGCGATATCAGTACAGTACATTGTAGAGCGCGTGTCACGTGGGTTTGACGTTGTGAAGCCAACTTGGTTGTTAACAACGATACGTACTGTACCGCCAACACAGAAGCCACGTGCTTGAGACATGTTGAATGTCTCTTGAACCACACCTTGACCTGCAATTGCAGAGTCACCGTGAATAGTAATAGGTAGTACGCTGCTGCCATCTTTATCGTCTAGACGATCTTGGCGAGCACGAACTGAACCAATAACTACTGGGTTTACAATCTCAAGGTGAGACGGGTTAAATGCCAACGCTAGGTGAACATCGCCACCTGGAGTTGCGAAGTCAGCAGAGAAACCTTGGTGATATTTCACATCACCTGTACCCCATGTTTCGTCGTGTTTGCCAGCAAACTCGTCGAATAGGTCTTGTGGTTTCTTACCAAGTACGTTCACCAGCATGTTCAAACGACCACGGTGAGCCATACCAATAACAACTTCACGCATACCTTGACCACCAGCATGACGAATGATCTCTTTCGTCATTGGAATCAAAGCATCACCACCTTCTAGAGAGAAACGCTTTGCGCCTGGGAACTTAGCACCAAGATAGCGCTCAAGACCTTCAGCAGCAGTTAGCTCTTCTAGGAAAGCTTGCTTCTCTTCTTTATTGAATGATGGTTGACCAGAAACAGACTCTAGACGTTGTTGAATCCAACGTTTTTGTTCTGTGTTAGTCATGTGCATGTATTCTGCACCGATAGAGCCACAATACGTCTGCTTCAAAGATTTGTAGAGATCTTTAAGAACCATCGTCTCTTGGCCAATCGCGTAAGAGCCGACGTTAAACGTCTCGTTGAGGTCTTCTTCGGTGAGAGTGTGGAAGGAAGGATCCAGTTCAGCGACTGTATCTCTTTTCCATAAACCTAGTGGGTCTAGGTTTGCTGCTTGATGCCCACGGAATCGGTAAGCATTAATAAGTTGCAGAACCTTTACTTGTTTCGCATCGACATCTGGATCACTAACTTGGACACTGTAATGCTTTGTTTCTTGAGCGAGTCGTCGGAAGTATTCACGAACACGAGAGTGTGGTTGTTCCACCGCTTCTGAAGCTTGCACAGGCAACTCTTCAAAAACGCTTCTCCATTCGTCACTTACCAAGTCGGGGTCACTTAGATACAGTTCGTAGAGTTCCTCTACGTATGTTGCATTGGCGCCAGCCAAGTGTGAAGACTCGAGCCATGCCTTCATCACGCCGTTGTGCATATTTTCCCTTAACCAGTAGTTTTCACGTTTGCTGCGGTCTTATAGCCGAGCTATTAAAAGGCCGCCCAAAACAGCTAGGGCGGCAATTTTTTTATTTCTTAAACCGAGCGATTTACAAGCATGGTCTTGATGTGACCAATCGCTTTCGTCGGATTTAATCCCTTAGGACAAACACTTACACAATTCATGATGCCATGGCAACGAAAAACGCTAAATGCATCATCAAGATCAGACAAACGTTCATCTGTCGCTGTATCTCGGCTATCAATTAACCAACGGTAAGCAGCTAGTAGGCCTGCAGGACCGATGAACTTGTCTGGGTTCCACCAGAAAGAAGGACAAGACGTTGTACAACATGCACACATGATACATTCATACAACCCATCCAAATGCGCTCGTTCATCAGGGGTTTGTAGGTTTTCGCGTGACGGTGGCACATTGCCATCAGACACTAAGAATGGCTTCACTTTTTCGTAGTTATTGTAGAACTGAGTCATGTCCACGATAAGGTCACGCACAACCGGTAGACCCGGTAGTGGGCGAATCACAATCTTGTCTTGGCCAGACAGCGCAGACAATGGAGTGATACATGCCAGTCCATTTTTACCATTCATGTTGAGACCGTCAGAACCACATACACCTTCACGGCATGAACGACGGAATGAAATTGTTGGATCTTGCTCTTTTAGTAGGATAAGAGCGTCCAAAAGCATCATGTCTGACCCTTCGTCTACTTCAAGGACGTAGTCCTTCATGTAAGGCTTTTGGTCAACATCTGGGTTGTAACGGTATAAAGAGAAATTCAGTTTCATGGTTAGATCTCCTTAGTACGTACGTGCTTTTGGTGGGAACGCTTCACGGTGGATAGGTTCCATGTTTACGTTACGCTTAGACATCTCTTCAGTATCAGGATTGTAAAGCGTGTGGCATAGCCATTGCTCATCATCACGATCAGGGAAGTCAAAACGAGCGTGTGCACCACGGCTCTCTGTACGGTAGTTAGCCGCTACAGCAGTCGCGAAAGCTGTTTCCATTAGGTTTTCAAGCTCTAGACACTCAATACGCTGCGTATTGAATTCTGTAGACTTGTCAGAAAGGTGTGCATTCTTCAGACGCTCACGAATCGCTTTAAGCTCTTCTAAGCCCTCAGCCATTGCTTTGCCTTCACGGAATACAGAGAAGTTGTTCTGCATACATTGCTGTAGATCTTTACGGATCTGCGCTGGATCTTCACCGTCTGTGCTGTTTTCCCAACGGTTGTAGCGCTCTAGTGAACGTGCAATGTCTTCTTCAGTTGCTGGCTTCGCATCCGCTTGCTTCTTCAGTGTCTCACCTAGGTGTAGACCTGTTGCACGACCGAATACAACCAAGTCAAGTAGCGAGTTACCACCTAGACGGTTCGCACCGTGTACAGATACAGAAGCAATCTCACCACAAGCAAATAGACCTTGTACTTCAACATCGCTACCGTCTTCAGCTTGCTTGATCGCTTGACCAGAAACTTGCGTCGGAACACCACCCATCATGTAGTGACATGTTGGGATTACTGGAATTGGCTCTTTTACTGGGTCAACGTGTGCGAATGTACGAGACAGTTCACAAACGCCAGGTAGACGAGATTCAAGCGTCTCTTTACCTAGGTGGTCCAGTTTCAGTTTGATGTGTGGACCCCAAGGACCGTCACAACCACGACCTTCACGGATTTCAACCATCATTGAACGAGCAACAACGTCACGACCCGCTAAGTCTTTCGCGTTTGGTGCGTAGCGTTCCATGAAACGTTCGCCGTCTTTATTTAGAAGGTAACCACCCTCACCACGACAACCTTCCGTTACAAGAACACCTGCGCCAGCGATACCCGTTGGGTGGAACTGCCACATTTCGATATCTTGCATTGGAACACCAGCACGGATCGCCATACCAACACCGTCACCAGTATTGATGTGAGCATTTGTCGTTGAAGCGTAAATACGACCAGCACCACCAGTTGCTAGAATAGTTGCTTTTGCTTTGAAGTAGCATACTTCGCCTGTTTCCATGCAAAGTGCTGTTGTACCAAGGATGGCACCGTCTTCGTTCTTCACAAGATCAAGCGCATACCACTCAGAGAATACGGTTGTTTTGTGTTTGATGTTTTGTTGGTAAAGCGTGTGTAGCAGAGCGTGACCAGTACGGTCAGCTGCCGCAGCGGTACGAGCCGCTTGCTCACCACCAAAGTTTTTCGATTGGCCACCAAAAGGACGTTGGTAAATGGTGCCGTTATCAAAACGAGAGAATGGAAGACCCATCTTCTCTAGTTCGATAACTGATTCTGGGCCATTTTTACACATGTATTCGATAGCGTCTTGGTCACCGATGTAATCAGAACCTTTAACCGTATCGTACATGTGTTGTTCCCAGTGATCCTCATGCGCATTACCTAGCGCAACCGTGATACCGCCTTGAGCAGAAACGGTGTGAGAACGAGTTGGAAATACTTTAGAAAGCAATGCACATGAAAGGCCTTGCTCAGAAATTTGTAGTGCGGCACGCATGCCAGCACCACCAGCGCCGATTACTACGGCATCAAACTCACGAACAGGAATAGTCACTTACGCACCCCACAAAACAAACAGACCAGAGAAGAAATATCCTAGAAGAACCGCAACTACACCTACTTGAAGACCAACACGCAGTTTCGCGCATTTGATGTAGTCGGTTAGCACTTGCCATAGACCGATCCAAGCGTGAACAAGAACCGATGTAAGCGCTAACATGGTAAAGACTTTAGTGAAGGTTCCACCAAAGAACTGAGTCCATGATACGTAAGAGATATCGGTGAAGGCACAAAAGCTCACCAAATAAATTGTGTAAAGCGTCATAATGATTGCAGTTGCACGAATCAGTAGAAAATCGTGAACGCCATTACGACCAAATGTAGAAACGTTGTTTACCATACTAAGATCCCCGCTAGTAGAGACAATACCGCTGTCGCTGCGAATGCAACCTTAGCGCTCTTAGCGCCAGATTCCAGCTCTTCAAAGTGACCTAGGTCCATAAGAAGGTGACGAATACCACCAGCAATGTGGTATGCCAAAGCGGTTAAAATGCCCCACAGAATAAACTTAACGAAAAAGCCATCGACGATGTCGCTTGCTTCCGCAAAGCCTTCCGGGGAAGAGAGGGAAATATTTAATAGATAAAGTAAAATTCCGATCGCAACAAAAGTAATCACCCCAGACACGCGGTGTAGGATGGAAGCTATTGCTGTGATAGGAAAGTGGATAGTCTGCAAATCTAAATTAACAGGTCTTGTCTTTCTTTCTTTCACGGGCTTGCTCACTCAGCTCCATTGAGCATTACGGTCATTAAATAACCTTTGATATTGTTATGGACAAAATTTGGTCGCAAACCTGTAAAATTTAACATTAACTTAACAAATAACTAAAGTTGAGCCTGAGTTAATTGTAAAATATTTGTTAACAACAAGGTTAACGAAGACACCTCACATTTCTTCTTAGCCTTGCATTTATAAGGTTTTAACCAAACTTTTCAGCGCCACTATACGGACGGCAACATTCTAATACAATTGATGTAACAAATAATGCTACACAGCACAGATTTTTAACGAATTTAATGTAAAAAACACTAACAAGTGCACACAAAGCTGCAGAAAAATTGACTTTCCCACGTAAGACCAGTAAAAAAATGGCACATAAACATCCTGGACGGATTAAATAATAAACAAAGGAGATTGTTATGGCGGATAAGAAAGCTACCCTTCATATTGAAGGTCAAGCGCCAATCGAGCTGCCGATTACGGAAGGTGTACTTGGTACGCCAGTGATCGATGTTCGTACACTAGGTTCTAATGGTTTTTTCACTTTTGACCCTGGTTTTCTTGCCACTGCATCCTGTGAGTCTCAAATCACTTTTATTGACGGCGGCAAAGGTATCCTTTTGCACCGTGGTTACCCAATTGACCAACTAGCCAATAACGCTGATTACTTGGAAGTATGTTACATCCTTCTCTATGGTGAAGCCCCATCTCGCGACGAATACGAGAAATTCAAAACTACCGTTACTCGTCACACCATGGTTCATGAACAAATCGCAAGCTTCTTCCACGGCTTCCGTCGTGATGCACACCCAATGGCCGTTATGTGTGGCGTGGTTGGTGCTCTTGCTGCGTTTTATCATGACTCACTTGATATCAATAACGACACGCACCGTGAGATCGCGGCTTACCGCCTGATCTCGAAAATGCCAACGTTGGCGGCAATGTGTTACAAGTACTCGATCGGTCAACCGTTCATCTACCCTCGTAACGACCTAAGCTACGCAGAAAACTTCCTTCACATGATGTTCGCTAACCCATGTGAAGAGTACGAAGTAAACCCTATCGTTGCTCGCGCAATGGATAAGATCTTCACTCTGCACGCAGACCATGAGCAAAATGCTTCTACTTCAACTGTACGTCTATCTGGTTCTTCAGGTGCTAACCCGTTCGCGTGTATCGCGGCAGGTATCGCATCTCTTTGGGGTCCAGCTCACGGCGGTGCAAACGAAGCATGTCTACGTATGCTTGAAGAAATTGGCAGCGTAGATAACATCGAAGAGTATGTTGCAAAAGCGAAGGACAAAGATGACCCATTCCGTCTAATGGGCTTCGGTCACCGCGTTTACAAAAACTACGACCCACGTGCAACAGTAATGCGCGAAGCGTGTCACGAAGTACTGAAAGAGCTGAACATCAAAGATCCACTGCTAGACGTTGCAATGGAACTTGAGCGCATCGCACTTTCTGACGAGTACTTTGTATCTAAGAAACTGTACCCGAACGTAGATTTCTACTCAGGTATTATCCTGAAAGCGATCGGTATCCCTGTTTCAATGTTCACAGTAATCTTCGCGATGTCTCGTACTATTGGTTGGATTGCACACTGGAACGAGATGCACAGCGACCCAACGAACCGTATCGGTCGTCCACGTCAACTGTACACTGGTCAAGAGCAGCGTGACTTTAAAGCACTTCACGAACGTGAATAATCGTTTTTGAAGTATGATTGTTAAAAAGGGTTGATGCGAAAGCATCAACCCTTTTCTTTTTTTAAGAGAAACGAGATACGCGGAACGAGATACGAGATACGAGATACGAGATACGAGATACGAGATCTTTTGAATATCCGTAACGGCCTGTCAAAGAGATTCCCTAGTCCTTCCTTCGTCAGTCTAGGGAATG
>NZ_JAHGAN010000005.1:0-265153 GCF_030248625.1 Vibrio sp. D420a
ATTTGCTTGGCGACCATAGCGTTGTGGACCCACCTGATTCCATGCCGAACTCAGAAGTGAAACGCAATAGCGCCGATGGTAGTGTGGGGTTTCCCCATGTGAGAGTAGGACATCGCCAGGCTTTGATTTGGTTATTTGCTATGCAAATAACAACCTCAACAGTGTACTAATCTGTTGATGACAATTTGTTGGAGGGATGGCTGAGTGGTCGAAAGCACCGGTCTTGAAAACCGGCAACCGTTAATAGCGGTTCTAGGGTTCAAATCCCTATCCCTCCACCACCATTTAAAAGCCCGCTGAGAAATCAGCGGGCTTTTTTCATTTCTGCAGTCTTTATCACGACTTTAGCTTCACTTTATGTTTCTAAGAGGTGTTAACCTATAAAATTCTTTGTTTAATTACGACCTAACAGTTTGTAATTATTATGATTATGGTAGGCCTCCTCGAAGAGCTATGGTCGGGGAGAGGTTATGATTCACCCGAAGTATGGTTTGAAAAGTGGAAATAAAAGGAAAGAAAGTTAGCACTTGGATTGTATGTGTACTGTTCATCCATATTTTGGCTTTTTTCTATCATACTTATCTAGAAATAACGAGTTTACCTATTCAGGATGTATTGCATGGTGTAGACGGAAATACATCATTTACTATCGCGCCAAGTCAGGAAGCGAAAGAATTTGGATTGAAAAAAAATGGTGTGTTAGGAAAGATGTATGAGTGTATTATACAGTTCAATAAGAGTAGCCGAAGAGAACGTCCGAAGTTAACCAAATCAGGATGGCTCGATGTTCGATTAAGTGATGTAAACATTACATTGAATATGACGATTTCAGAAGGCAATGTAACTAAATTAATTACGAAGGGCGTAGATAAAAATGGGAAAAAGCTGAATGTAGATGTAGTCTATTTGAAGTGTCCGATTAGCCTGTTAAACGAAATATACTAATGATCTTCTTGGCCGTGAAGTGTGACTCGATTACTCTCTTCCCTACTTTTTAATCCAACGTTTATAAAATATTTCCATCCTTTAATTTCCCGTTAGGTATGCCGCCAAAACAAATTTGTTGAGAGCCAGAGACGCTAGCTTCGGCTCTTTTAGATCTCTACTTTTCCATTAAATCCTTACTTCGATTAGATTCGAAGATTGTCTCTCCAAATGCTCAATTCTTAACAAAAACTTAAAACTGATTCTGTGCCTTGTCGTCTTATAAACCTCACAGTGCTGCCTATACTAGTTGCGTACAAACAACGTAAAGCAATGGATAGGGGTTCTACGGTATGAAAGCGACAGTGATTCGTAAGTTTGGCGGTACAGAGGTATTTGAAGTAGCAGATATTGAAAAGCCAGAGGTTAAGGTTGGTCATCTATTGGTTAAGGTTGAGGCTTCTAGCGTAAACACGGTAGATATGATGCTACGTGAAATGGGTGAAGCGCTTCCCTTCCATCCTCAATTACCAGGTGTTCTCGGTATGGACTTTGCTGGCACTATAGAAGCTGTTGGTGAAGGTGTTGCAGGTTATGCGATTGGAGATGAGGTATATGGCTGTGCTGGCGGTTTAGGGGACTTACAGGGCTCATTGGCAGAGTTTATGTTAGCTGACGCCAATCTTGTTGCTCACAAGCCGAAGAATATCTCCATGCGTGAAGCTGCTGCCATTCCACTAGTGGGTATTACTGCTTATGAAGGACTGGTGCGAGCTGGTATCACGGCTGGGCAGAAAGTTCTTGTACATGGTGGGGCAGGTGGTGTTGGACATATCGCACTTCAATTGGCAAAACACTTCGGAACGGATGTTTATGCTACCGGTACTCAGGGTGTCAAGAATGATCTGATTACAAAGCTTGGCGCTACTCCTATCGATTACAGAAACGAGTCAGTGGCAGATTACGTTGCCAAGCATACTGATGGTGTTGGTTTTGATTTGGTGTTTGACTCGGTTGGTGGTTTGAATCTCAATAACTCCATTGAAGCGACTATGCTTAATGGCCAGATCGCAACAACAGTCTCGATGAATGAACTCGACCTCACTATGGTTCATCTAAAGGGCTTGTCACTGCATGTTGTGTTCATGTTGATCCCGATGATCCACAACGTTGGTCGACCTGAGCACCACAAGATCTTAAAAGCTATTGCCGATATTGTCGAAGCCGGCGAGCTTACCCCGGTTGTCGATAGTCAACGCTTCACATTAGAAGAAGCAGGTGCTGCGCACGAACGTTTAGCCAGCGGTCAGGTTACCGGCAAGGTGGTTGTTGATATCTCATAACAGTGTGCTCGACCAGTAGTCTTCAACCAATTTACTATCTGAAAATGCTTTGAATTAATGCTCACGTTGTTACACCGCAGCGTGAGCATCATCATTTTTCGAGCTTGAAAAACATCGTGAATCTTTGATTTTTAGTACACCCGAGTAAAGGGTGTATTCCCGAATCCTAATGACTGTTCCCCCTCCTTAAATCCTTAAATTCCGAGTTTGCAAGTCGCTGCAAAAATATGCAACTCACCACTTAACAGGTGCGTTTTTTTCTTCAATATACAGCTGTCAGCGCTGGCGTTTTTCTGTATTACGAAGAGAACTTACTATGAGTAATAATTCTAAAACAAAACCATTACCTTCCTTTGTTGAGGAACGCCTTAACTATTTTATTCAAGATCTGATTGCGCCGAACATGAACAAAAAGCACTTGGTACTGGGTCAGCGCCCAAGACCGAGTTCTGTTGTGATGCAAAGCAATGACTACTTAGCTTTGTCGAATCACCCAGAGATCCAGCAAGCGCATAGAGGCGCAATAAAAAATGATAGTCAAAGCGTCGTTATGTCTTCGATCTTTTTGCAAGATGAAGACTCTAAACCCGAGTTTGAGCAACAACTAGCTGAGCTAGTCGGAATGGAGAGTTGTTTGTTGTCTCAATCAGGTTGGGCGGCGAACGTCGGTTTATTGCAGACGATATGTGCTGAAAATACACCTGTCTATATCGATCACTATGCGCATATGTCGCTCTGGGAGGGCATACGTGCCGCCAATGCGGTTGCTCGCCCATTTCGACACAACAACATGACCCATCTGCGCAAACAGCTTCAACGCCATGGAGCAGGTGTAATTGTGGTCGACTCTGTCTACAGCACGATTGGTACTGTCGCACCTCTCGCTGACATCTACGAAATGGCTCAAGAGTTTGGCTGCGCACTAATTGTCGATGAGTCCCATTCCCTAGGAACCCATGGGAAGCAAGGAGCGGGTCTGGTGCATGAACTCGGACTGACTGAGCAGGTTGATTTTATGACTGTGAGTTTGGCTAAAGCTTTCGCTTATCGGGCTGGTGCTATTCTTGGTCCGAAATCAATGGCAGATTCACTGCCTTTTGTCGCGTTTCCTGCAATATTCAGCTCGACGGTGTTGCCTGAGGAAGTAAGTCGTTTAGAGAAGACACTGCAGGTTATTAAAAGTGCTGACGAGAGACGGGAGCGGTTGTTTGAGCGCTCTACATTACTGAAAAATGGCTTGTCAAAGATAGGATTCAATATTCGCAGTGAATCTCAGATTATTGCATTGGAATGTGGGAGCGAACGAAACACCGAAAGAGTTAGAGACTTCTTAGAAAACAACGATGTGTTTGGCGCGGTATTTTGCCGGCCTGCAACCGCGAAAAATAACAACATCATCCGCTTTTCCGTGAATTCTGACTTGAGTATGAGCGACATTGATCATGTGTTGACGGTGTGCCAACAGGCATTTAATCACAAGGATCTACAGTTTGCGTAGACGAAAACGGCACTCAATTAAGATAGGGTAGTCGTAAATACACAAATAGAGCTCAGTGAAATACTGAGCTCTTATTCAAGTGTTTAAACCCAGTTGGCAATCTTATCGAACAGACGGTTTTTATCCGCGGGCTTAACAATAAAGTCGGACATTCCTGATTCGCCAATCTGCTCAAGCGTGACTGGGGAACTGTCGCCCGTGTGTGCAATGATAGGAATCTTTGAATAAGCTTTGTTGGATCCTCGGATACGTCGAGATGCTTCAACACCATTCATGACTGGCATCTCAATGTCCATAAGGATTAGATCTACATTACTGTTGTCTAGGGCATCCAACGCCTGCTGACCGTCTTCTTTTTCGATGACTTCAAAGCCTTGTTTGGCGATAAGCATTGCAGTAAATCTGCGCAGTGACTCATTGTCGTCAACCACCATAATCGTACCTTTCTTAGAGGTCTTAAGCGGTTCGAAGTTAGAATGTGGTGACAGTGTTTCACTATCGAAAAACAGGCCGTCGACGGTTGATTTTGTATTGAGCAACCAAGCTTGGGTTTCTATCCATTTTACGTTAGGTAGCATAGAGCCGATTTGTTGGGTTGTTGATTGTTCATAAAGGTAAGCAACTCGCGCCTCAGTAAATGACAGCAGTGACTCAATTGCTTTTAGCTGCTTGGGTTGTTTAACGAGTGCTTCAGCGTCAACAAAGATAACATCAAACTCAAATTCATACTCTTTGCGACCCAGCGCTGATGCTGGGTTGATCACAGTTAAATCAAAGCCCATAAATCGGCTAATTTCGGTCATTCTTGTGGTCAGAATGTTTTGTTCGCAAATCATTAATACTGATTTCAGTTTAGTCAGGTCATTCTGGATCTCGGTCACAGTATTTGAACCTATCAATGGGAACGAAAGCGTGAACTGAGACCATTCTCCGAGTTCAGACTGGCACTGAATATCACCACCAAAAGCTTTCATAACTTTCTGGCAAAATGGTAACCCCAACCCGTAGCTACCCGACTTACCTGTGGTGTAGAAGTCTTGGAAAATATTACGCATGACCTCATTAGAGATGCCGGAGCCGTTGTCCGTTACTGTCACGCTGTTGGTCCTGCCCTCATTATACATCGAGACATGGATATGAAATTCATCCGAACTACGGTGGTGGAAAGCATTTTTAAACAAGTTATACATCACGTACTTGAATAAGGTGTCACTACCAAGAAATTCGAAATCACCTTGTACATTTAACGAGATAGCCTTTCTGTCAGTCGAGCGCTTGTAACTGAAGCTTTCGATCGCCTCGGTCACTACATTTTTCGCTGAGTGTTTCTTAAACGTTGACCGTGATATACGGTTCTCGTCAATTGACGTTAATAGAAGGTCTATCGTCTCGTTACCACTGCGAATGATGTTCATTGCATCGTCGCTGACTTTTTTAAGTAATACGACGTCGTCGTGTTTTAAGGTGTATTGACCTTGTGGTTCTTGCTTCGGATTAGGAAGTATCGATTGAATAACATCAATCGAAGTGAGCAAACCACTGAGTGGGTTACGCATTTCGTGGGCAATACCAGCACCAAAAGACTTAGCAAGAGACACTCTCGCTTCGTGTTCTACTTGGTTGCGAACATAGAACAAGTTACCGAACAGATAGATGAACAAGAAGATAGGAACATGCGTCCAGTCCATGGTGATATCAAGGTGAAACCCCTGTGCTACCCATGCACACAAGCTTGCTAACCCAATTCCCGCAAAGGTTTGAGCGAACATGACTTTGGTGATGTGAACTAGCAGGATATGCAGGAATATTGCTGCCATGAACGACATTACCCACACGTTCGACCAACTGTTCATCAGTAACATGTAAAAGAAGAAGCCGGGTAAGCATATTGTTGTGACGACTTGGTAGTACGCAGGGAGGTACTTTCTCCAGCGAAATGGGAAGCGATGTCGGTATATGATGCCGAAGAACAGTGTTGAGCAGAACACGCGCAATGGCAGGTTTTCATAGGGCTGCGGAAACATTAATTCCCAGACTATGTAATAGACTGGGAAGCCGACAAAGCCCATCCACCCAACAAGGGTCAGGTTTGGTTCAGCATATTGATAAACCTTGCGAATAGCATCCATATTGAATATTTAGTTACCTAGCCTAAGACGTATAAGAGTACTGATTTTATTTTTATATTTTCTTAGTGATTATATATCACTTGTTGTTTGTAAGCTTTTAAAGTTCGATCAAATATTGCACTAAGTCAGATTGTGGCACGAATTGATAGTTCCCATTTTGTTGAGCGCGGATAAACAAAAAAGCAGCCTGTGGTGGCTGCTTTGGGTAAAGAGCAGAGATGAGCCCAGCTCGGAAGGGCTTAAGCTTTCATTACTTCGCTACATTGCCTGCCACGTTTAGTGCATCCCAAGTTCGTGAGAACGGTGGTGCGTAACAGAAGTCCATGTAGCCGAGCTGTTGGGTGGTCATCTTTGCTGTGATCGCAACAGCTAACGCATTGATTCGGCCTACGGCTCCTTTTTTACCGACAATCTCGCCACCGAGTAAAACTTTGGTCTCTGGGTGGTAAACCAGCTTCACTTTGATGTCTTCTTGGCCTGGGTAGTAATCGGTCTGGTTTTTATCTGAAATGGTTGAAACCTTCACATCTAAACCGTGTTCTTTTGATAGAAGTTCAGATACGCCTGTGCATGCTAGTTCGTAGTCCAACACTTTCAAACAAGATGAGCCAAGGAAGCCATCCATATAAGTATCTTTTCCTGCCAACTTGTCTGCCATCATACGCGCTTGTTTGTTCGCTGTGGTTGCGAGTGGGACATAAACAGGTTTCCCTAAAGCCATATGGTGAACGACCGCACAGTCGCCGACAGCGTGGATATAAGCGTCTTCAGTGGCACCGAATTCATTCACCAACAACGCTCCGTTGGTAGCTTTTGGTAATTCGAATGCTTCGGTATTTGGTTTAAAGCCAAGTGACATGATCACCACGTCAGCCTCAATATTGCCGTTGTCGGTTTCGATGAGGTAACCACCTTGCTCTGAATCGCGAATAGCAGACACGCTGCAACTCGTTTTAAGCTCAGCGCCAGATTCACGAATCGCACCTTCTACCACTTCAATCATTTCTGGGCTAAATTGACGGCTCATCACGTGCTGCTCACGCTCAATGATGGTCACTTGTTTACCTAATAGATGTGCGGCATCGAATACCTCAAGCCCAATAAAGCCTCCACCAATTACGCAAACGCGTTGTTTACTGTTGTCCTTAAGTGCTTCTTTTACCGCCAAGCCATCTTCCATGCTGGTTAGCGTGTATACGTGCTCTGGGTTAAACTCGCCGAATGATGGCACTATTGGACGCGCGCCCGTCGCAATCACCAACATATCGTAATCGATGGTGCTTTCTTCTCCTTGGTGACGAACTTTAATCTGCTTTTCAATGCGGTCTAGTGCGATCATTTCAGTTTCAATACGCACGTCTAAACCAGATTTAATCGCCTGTTCTGGCGTTCGAGAAATCATCCGCTCGGTGTCATCAAACATACCACCCGCGAAGTAAGGCAAGCCACACGCTCCGAACGAGATGTAATTGCGCTTATCCAAGACAATCACCTCATCAGATGGTTGATTACGTTTGTACTTTGCCGCGAAACTCATACCAGCAGCACTACCGCCTATAACAACAACTTTCATATTTACTACCTAAAAACCTGAATTCAGGGAGACAAAAGAGCACCCATGTTGAGTGCTCTTGATAAATGCTAAGAATTACACTGCTGCTTCTTTTGTTACTGTAGCAGTGGCGTCAGCGTTGTATTGTTCAGTGTTTAGCGAGCCATTCTTCTTCGCGGTTAGAACACCAGACAACATAGAGCCTGAGATATTAAGCGCAGTACGTGCCATATCGATTAGTGCTTCAATAGAAACCAGAATCGCGACGACCGTAATGTCTAGACCCATGATGGTAAGTACCGCGACGGCTGCGAACGTTGCACCGCCACCAACACCTGCGATACCGAATGAAGCAATCGCGATAACTGCAATCAACTGTAGGATGAAGCCTAGGTCAACTGGCATGCCCATGACTTGTGCTGCCATGATGGCTAACATTGCTGGGTAGATGCCTGCACAGCCGTTTTGACCGATACTGGTACCGAATGTCGCTGACATGTTTGCTGTTTCTTCGTCGACACCTAGTCGTTGAGTTTGAGTTTCAACGTTGAGTGGGATAGCTGCCATGCTTGAGCGAGAACCAAAGCCGAACACCAATACAGGCCAGATTTTCTTCATGAACTTCGCTGGAGAAAGACCGAACATAGATACCATCACGAAGTGGATAGCGAACATCACACCGATTGCTACATAGCTTGCTAGTAGGAAGCGACCCATTTCAGCGAGTGCGAACAAGTCGTTGGTCATCATGAACGTGGTCATCAGAGCGAATACACCGTAAGGCGTCAGCTTTAAGATTTCACGCACCATTGAAAGCACCACTTCTTTTGCAGAGTTGATGAAATCAACGAAGTTTTGCACTTTCTCAGGCTTACGGTTTTTCACTTGCAGGATACAGTAGCCAAGGAACATACCGAACAGCACTGTCGATAGTGTTGACGTACGCTCTGATCCAGTCAGCATGTCGAAAATGTTGGTTGGGATGATAGACAACGCCATACCCGACAAACCGCTACTTGCCATAGCGTCTTGTGTTGCGACTAATGAGTTTCCACGTGCCTCGATAGCGCTGTTGGTGCCAATAGTGCTCACTAGCGCATTAGCATCGATACCAAATAGGTAAATGCTTGCGATACCTACTGCCGCTGAAATGGCACAAGTGAAAAGTAGAATACCGATGATTTTTGGTGCGATGCGTGACAGGGCACCACCACCTTCTACGTTCATGATCGAAGAGATCATCGCTACGAATACTAGCGGGATAACGATCATTTGTAGCAGTTTGATGTAGCCTTTACCAAACACAGAAATCAGCTCAGCAAAACCAGCCGTTGCTGCATTGCCGACACCAAACACCAGTTGAATTGCACCACCGAACAACAAGCCGGCAGCAAGCGCACTTAGTACGCGGAAGTTGAAACTTTTTTTCTGTTTTTTAAAGTTCGAAAGTAGTGCGTAGAACCCGAAGAACAGTATGCTTAATCCTAAAAATGAAACGCTCATGAGAATCTCCTATTGACCCCATTAAATTCGATTATTTTTTGTATGCGATGGCTTCAACTTCAACCAGTGCGTCTTTTGGTAATCTTGCTGCTTCAACACAAGAGCGAGCAGGTGCGTTCTCGGTGCCAAACATTTCGGTATATACCTCATTAAAAGCAACGAAGTTCTCCATATCTGATAAGAAACACGTCGTCTTTAATACTGTCTCGAGGCCAGCCCCACTTGCTTCTAGAACGGCTTTTAAGTTTTCTAGAGACTGACGAGCTTGTTCTTTAATGCCGCCCTCAACAAACTGCATGGTTTCAGGTACCAGTGGTAGTTGGCCTGAGGTGTAAACCATCTCTCCGTAAGCCGTTCCTTGAGAGTAAGGACCGATAGCCGCAGGTGCTTGTTCAGTGGTAATGATTTGTTTCACGATATAACTCCTAACTTATTAATTTTTATTCTGATTTAAATTCACGGATAAACTTGTAGACGGCCTGACGGCTTATCCCAAGTTGTTCGGATACTTGCGTGGTAGTTTCTTTTAATTCAAAGACACCGTTATCGAATAGGTTGCGAACAATGGCTTTGTTGTAGCCCTTTGGTGAGACGGTTTCGTCTTGATCGACTTCTTGAATCGCGGCGCTGAGAGCCTGTTGAATTACATCGTTGGCGTTGTTGCTGAATGTTTCGCTTACCAAGGTCTGAGGCGCGTTACATTGAGGCATCAAGGTCTTAACGATCTCTGGAAATGGGAATGACAAGTTCATGTTGATACAAAGCATGCCAATCGGCTTTTTATTTGGACCAGCTAGTATGCATGTCGTTGATTTTAGTAAAGAACCATCTGCTGCGTTGGTGAAGTAGCTTCTTGGCGACACTTCTCCAGTTTTCTCGAATGTGCTCCACATACGTAAACCTAAGTCAGTAATAGGCGAGCCGATTTCTCGGCCGGTATGGTGACCGTTGACGATCTTGACCACTGAATTTTCGAGGCTTTCAAAAGAGTGGATCACCACCTCGCAGTAAGGACCAATTAGGTCGGCGATTGTGTCTGCTAAGCGAAAGTAATTGCTCAAACACTCTCTATCTTCATCACTGAATCGAACTTGTTTTACACTCATCATTTCGGTTTACATTTTTGAACTCAATGACTGAAAGCTACTCCTTTAGTGGTAATTGAGCAATCTTGAGTAAACTTCTGTAAACCGAGAAAATGTGATGTAAATTCCAACAATTTTTCTGTTTTTAGCTGGTCTTATGGATGATATTTGAACAAGGTCACTAGAAAATGGAGATATGAGTTTAATTTCGTAAACCACATCAAAGTTTATTTATTTAAAACCAAAGATTGCGTTTTTGAAGGCTTTAATGATCTAGGACAAGTTCTAATGAACGCTGAAAAAACAGACCGATTTATTTCTTAAATACATAATATGAATGCATTTGTTCTATAAATGGAATGATGGCTAATGTTAGGTGATCAAATTGAAGTTTAGAGCGTTTGGACTCTCAAAAAACGCTATTGATAGGGCAGGGATTTAGTCTTAGATATGAAAAAGCAGCCGAGGTGGCTGCTTTATAATTGTGAATAAGGTTAAGCGTATTATTCGGTTGCCATCTTTAACTCAACTTGTTTTAGAGCACGTTGAGACATCAGCCAAGCGCAGCTACCAGCAAAGATATTCCCCACCATAGCGCCCCAGAACAGACCTTCAATTCCCGCGACTTGAGAGCCAATCCATAAACAAGGTAAGAAGAAAGCAAACAGACGCAGAGCTGAAATTGTCAGCGCGGTATACGACTTACCTAGTGCGTTTGATACCGATACCATCAACATACAAATACCTAGAGGGCCAAGGCTGATTGGGACAATCATTAGGTGGTAGTTCAAGATTGTTGTTACATCATTGTCGGTGGTCATTAACCCAGCTAATCCGTTTGAGAACAACCAAGTAACGAGTGCAATCACGACCTGAAAACCAAGCACAAAGGTAGCGGCTATCTTGATTAAACTGCGAATGTCAGTCAGGTTTTTTTCACCTAGCATTCGACCAACCATTGGTGGCATCGACATGGTTAGAGCCAGAACGGAGACGATAGAGAAAAACTCAAAGCGTGAGCCCAATGCCCAAGCCGCAACTGCAGCGGTACCGTAACTTGCTAGTAGTTTGGTTGCCAACATTGAGGATACTGGGGGTAGCAATTGGCTGATCATTGCAGGTCCCATAATATGGCCAATTGATCGAACACTTTTGCTAATGTCCAAGTCTTGCCAATCGAAAGTGAGCCAATGTTTCTTGGTAACCTTAGGTGCCACAATCAGGATACCCACGCCAAAGGCGATGATCGTTGCGATCGCCGCACCATTGATGCCTAAGTCCAGAGTGAAAATGAAGATCGGATCGAGCACAAGGTTAATCAAACTGGTGGCGATCATCATAGTACCTGGAAGCATGGTATTGCCATTGGCACGACAGACGCTATAGAAGAAATACAGCATTGCACCTGTCCACGAGCTGACGAGCCAGTAGATCCAGTAAGAATCAATGATTGGGAATACCGACTCTGGAGCGTCCAACAACTGCAAAATAGGACCGCGTATTAGGTAAATGATCACCGAAAATAGCGCGATACCCACACCGCCCATTGCAACAACCAGTCCCCCCAGTTGTTTTGCATAGCGTGTCTTTTTTGCACCAATTGCACGAGCTATCACAGCAGTGGTTGCGATCCCCAACCCGACTTGAATACCGATGATGATCATCTGTATTGGTAGCGTAAAGCCTTGAGCAGCAAGGGGCAAAACACCCAGTTGACCGATAAAAGCACTGTCTACAAGTTGGAAGCTCATCAGTGATAGTACGCCGAACAGCATCGGCCAGGTCATGGTGAAAAGTTGCCTGCTCAGGGAAGGAGAGGGTGTCGCAGTTGTTGAATTCATATCAGTCTTTGCATTATTGAGGGGACGGCGGTTCACCGTTCAATGTAGATTTGGCTAAAGGATAGCGTAATGTCTTGCGGATACCAATACGCGGTATTGTCTATTCTGTGTTGCGATAATTGCGTCGATACTGTGGTGCAGTGACATCTGCCCACTTTTTGAAGGCGCGATTGAAGTTACTTAGATCACTGTAGCCGACTTGCCAACTGATCTCTTGTACTGATAAGTCGGTCTGCTCTAACAACTGTGTCGCTCTTTTATAACGCACTTTCTCTTTCTCATCTTTAAAAAGAATGTCACGGCTTTTTAGATTCCTTTGTAGGGTTCGTTTCGTCATACCGAGCATCTCAGCAAACCAATCTATGTTGAACCATGGCAGAGTGGCATAAGTGTTAATCAAAGTGATGACTGAATGATGCCAGTCGAACGATGCGGTTTTTTCCGCTATCGGTCGGTAATCTTCATTGAGTGGGATGACAATAGCTCCATACGGTTGTTGAAACTGTATGTTGGAGTAGTGAAAGTGGTGAGGAAGTTTATTGGCATTTTGGCTAGATGAGACTAACTTCGCATGTGAAGGCTGCCAACGCTCTTCGATAAAGATTCGGCATAGGCTGATTATAGTGAGCGTTCTAAACCATTCAGCTTGTTCAAATCCCGCTGTTGAAGGGTGATAACAGCTGCGATGACAAAGCCACCAAAAACCGTCTTTGTGTTCAGTCCAAATGGTAATGTGGTTACTAAGGTTTTGAATCTCGACCACCAAACAACGTATCGCCTGCTCAAGAGAATCACATTGCTGAATCTTCTGATGTAAAGCCGGAGATAGTTGTTTAAGTGTCGCTTTGATTCCGACTTCAATACCTATGGCGTAACCAAATTTGCGCTCAAGTAGGTCGATAAAGCGGACTAGGTCTTGAGTTGGCAGCCATTGATTGGATTTAGTCAATTCAAGAGGTATGCCACACTCTGTTGCAATGTTGCGCCAATCAAGTGAGCATTTATCACAATACTCAATGTAAGGAACAATATTGCTAGTGGAGCTCAACAGAATGTTAGTAGTACTGGCAGTCGCCTTGTTCACGTTGGTCATAGCCCTTATCGATAAAGTGTCTCACTAAAGATAGCGTCGTCATATTCAAATGTCACCAAATGACCTAATTTGATTAGTGCTCTCTCCTTATACTCCTCTCAACCCAAAGAGGAGAAGCACATGAAACTTAAACCCCTTGCGCTAATTATTTCATCACTGGCCGTTTCATCATTAGCTATTGCATCAGATGTAGTAGCTCAAAACCCAGTTGAGGCGGCGCTTCAAGTTGAAGGCGCTCAAGTGACACTGACCGTCAAAGACGCTGCGAATTCATTTACCCCAGAGTTTGTGGAATCAGCGCGTGAAAACTTCAACAACTTCCATTGGCAGATGGGTGGTGACCACAGCGTTTATTACAACATGCACATGGGGGAGTTTCTTCCGACTGCTCTAGCTGCGCCAAATGCGCACTACAAGCCGCTAGTGAAGAATATCGACCCTCGTTTGGCGAAGCTAACGGTCGAAACAGCTGCCAAAGGTGAGCTGACGATGGAGCAGTACCTTGCTGATGAGCAGTTTAGAACTCAAGGTTTTATGCTGATTCATAAAGGCGAGATCGTGTATGAAGCG
The DNA here is from genome assembly GCF_030248625.1 of Vibrio sp. D420a. Classification (NCBI taxonomy): domain Bacteria; kingdom Pseudomonadati; phylum Pseudomonadota; class Gammaproteobacteria; order Vibrionales; family Vibrionaceae; genus Vibrio; species Vibrio sp. D420a. The sequence goes on from NZ_JAHGAN010000005.1 coordinate 13,539, forward strand.
TACCCAGGTATGAGCCCAACAGATACTCACGTATGGGCTTCAGCGGCCAAGACAACGGTTGGTGCCGTGGTTGCGATGCTGGTGGAAGAAGGCAAAGTCGACCCAGAGAAATCTATTACTCATTACGTGTCTGAGCTTAAAGGCACAAACTGGGATGGCATCACCGTACATCAAGTATTAAACATGTCAACGGCACTCGATAACGAAGAAACGCTAGCATCAATCCTTAACCCGGACTCAGATGTTGTGCGCTTCTTTGCGGCATCTTTCAACTCTCCTCGCGCAAAAACAGGCGAAATGGAAACATGGATGGAAGTGGCTCAAGGGGCACAAAAACTGGATGGCGAACAAGCAGGTGATCACTTCCGATATGCGTCAATCAATACCATGGTGCTGACGAAGCTTGCTGAGAACATCGAAAACAAAACTTGGACAGAAGTGTTTGAAGATCGCGTTTGGTCGAAGGTGAATGCGCGTCAACCAATGCAGTTCAATCTAACGCCGGACGGCATGGCAATCGCAGTAGGTTTGGTTTCGACAACGGTAGAAGACATGGCGCGTTGGGGCACCTTGTTCACACCAAGCTGGAAAGCTGTGGCGGAAGAGCCTGTGATTTCGCAAGCGGTGATTGATCGCATCCGTAACAGTGGCGATCCGAAAGCCTTTGTTGGTACGAGTAAAGAGACGAGCTCTCTACACGCTTTCCATGAAAAAGCCGACTACAACGCGTATCAATTCGACTTCATCTTCAATGATGGTGCAATGGCGAAAAGTGGCAACCTGGGTCAGTTCATCTACATCGACCCAGACCGTGACTTTGTTGGCGTGATGTTCTCGAACAATCCATACCACTCAGGTTTTGGTGAGAACAAAGGTCCAACGTTAATGCGTTCTGCAGCGAAGCTGCTTGCTGAAAAGTAATATCTACCCATCAACAGCGCTCGCACTTGGTGGTTGAATACTCGCTACGATTTAACCAAGGGTGATATCGACGTAAATGGTGTGAATCTGGATAGTGATTGGCAGTCTGAAGCGTGGGTTGGGGTTCGATACTATTTCTAGGGAACGGCTGAAAAACAAAAGCCAGTCATAATGACTGGCTTTATTAATCTCTCGATTAGAGAAGGTTATTTGTTAGCAACATTGCCTAACTTCAACCATGTATCGATAACCGTATCTGGGTTTAGAGATACAGAGCTGATGCCTTGCTCCATTAACCATTCAGCTAGGTCATCGTGATCCGATGGACCTTGGCCACAGATACCTACGTATTTGCCTGCTTTGGTTGCAGCATCGATTGCCATCTTCAGCATCGCTTTCACGGCTGGGTTACGCTCATCAAATAGGTGAGCAACATCACCAGAGTCACGGTCAAGGCCAAGCGTTAGCTGAGTCATGTCGTTAGAGCCGATAGAGAAGCCATCGAAGTACTTCAAGAACTCTTCAGCCAATACTGCGTTAGATGGCAGCTCACACATCATGATTACTTTCAGACCTTGGTCGCCACGACGTAGGTTGAATTTCGCTAGAAGATCGATAACCGATGCCGCTTCGCTCGGAGTACGTACGAAAGGAATCATGATTTCAACGTTCTTAAGACCCATCTCGTTGCGTACGCGTTTGATCGCTTGAGTTTCTAGCTCAAAGCAATCTTCGAATACGGGAGAGATGTAACGAGAAGCACCACGGAAGCCCAGCATTGGGTTCTCTTCATGCGGTTCAAACTCTTTACCACCGACTAGGTTGCTGTATTCGTTAGACTTAAAGTCAGACATACGTACGATCACACGTTTAGGCCAGAACGCAGAAGCGATAGTCGCGATGCCCTCTGTTAGCTTGCTTACGTAGAAATCGATAGGATCTTTGTAGCCACGGATACGCTCAGTGATTTCAGCTTTAAGCTCATCACTCTGTGCATCAAAGTTAAGTAGCGCTTTCGGGTGAATACCGATCATCTTGTTGATGATGAACTCTAGACGAGCCAGACCAACACCTTCGTTCGGGATTTGAGCGAAGTCGAATGCACGATCAGGGTTACCTACGTTCATCATCACTTTGGTTGGAAGTAATGGTAGTTCGTCAACAGCAGAGCGCTTGATTTCGAAATCTAGTTCGCCTTGGTAAACGTAACCTGTTTCACCTTCTGCACACGAAACCGTCACTGTAGAACCATCTTCTAGGCGGCTTGTTGCGTCACCACAACCAACAATGGCTGGGATGCCAAGTTCACGAGCGATGATTGCTGCGTGACAAGTACGACCGCCACGGTTGGTTACAATCGCAGAAGCTTTCTTCATCACTGGTTCCCAGTCTGGGTCAGTCATGTCAGTGACTAGAACGTCACCTTCTTGAACCAAAGACATTTGATCCAGTGAATCAACCAAACGAACAGGGCCAGAGCCGATACGTTGGCCGATAGCACGACCTTCAACGGCTACGTCTGCTTTGTTGCTTAGTTCGTAACGCTCAATGACGTTTTGCTCGCTTTGAGAACATACGGTCTCTGGACGCGCTTGAACAATGTAAAGCTTGCCGTCGATGCCATCTTTCGCCCACTCAATATCCATTGGACGTTGGTAGTGCTTCTCGATGATCATCGCTTGTTTTGCTAGCTCTTTGATCTCTTCATCGTTCAGTGAGAACTCGTTACGCTCTTGAGTATCTGTGTCGATGATATCAACTTGCTTACCGATCTCTTGGTTAGTTGAGTAGATCATCTTAATCAGCTTAGAACCGAACGTTTTCTTAACGATAGGGTACTGACCCGCTTCAAGCATCGGCTTGTGAACGTAGAACTCATCTGGGTTCACTGCACCTTGAACGACCATTTCACCAAGACCCCAAGATGAAGTGATGAATACCACTTGATCGAAGCCTGATTCTGTATCAAGGGTGAACATGACTCCTGAAGAGGCCTTGTCTGAGCGAACCATGCGTTGGATGCCCGCAGAAAGCGAGATACCACGGTGGTCAAAGCCTTGGTGTACACGGTAAGAGATAGCGCGGTCGTTAAACAGAGACGCGTATACGTGTTTTGTTGCTTCTAGAACAGCATCGATGCCTTTAACGTTTAGGAAGGTCTCTTGTTGACCAGCAAACGAAGCATCAGGAAGATCTTCCGCCGTAGCCGATGAACGAACAGCTACAGACAATTCTTCATTGCCTTCGATTAGCTCACGGTAGTTATCGCGGATGTCTTGCTCTAGGGATTCTGGGAAAGGGGCTTCAAGAACCCATTGGCGAATCGTTGCACCTGTCTTGCGCAGAGCTTCAACGTCTTCAACATCAAGTTCATCAAGTAGTTGGTGAATGCGCTCATCAAGACCTTTGTAGTCTAGGAACTCGTTAAACGCATAAGAAGTGGTAGCAAAACCATTTGGTACAGAAACACCAGCATTGGATAGGTTAGAAACCATCTCGCCGAGTGAGGCGTTCTTACCGCCGACCTTGTCGACATCTTCCATGGATAGGCCATTGAACCATAGGGTATTATTTTGCATTTATTTCTCCAGAAACATAGCAAGTTTTGTAGGGATTTAAAGGCAAACGATTACGTCAGAATTGAAAAAAATGTTAAAAATTTTTCAAACCTGTGGGGAACGTAATAGTCAGCAGGCTTTTGTTATATATATTATGGTGTCCATCCTACTCAAAATAATTTTAAACATTAAATAAAAAATGCAAATTGATATTCAAAGTCGTGATGTATTCTATGTTTCTGATGGAACGGCTATAACATGTGAGACTTTAGGGCACGTTGTTCTAGGTCAATTTCCCTTCAAAGCTAACGAAAAAACCTTCCCGTTTGTGGAAAGCGAAGACAAATTGAGTGACCTACTCAAGGAGATCGAGATTTCCTACCAAGAGACAGGTTACGAACCGTTGGTGTTTTTCTCGATTGTTATCCCAGACATCAAGAAAAAGCTGTTGGCGGCCCCTGCGCACTGTTATGACGTGTTAGAGAGTATTGTGCAGAAAGTGCAAGACGACACCAAAATGGCACCTAAACCGAAGCTGCAGCGCTCGCGTAGCGTTAACAAGGATTCTGATAAGTACTTCGATCGTATTGCGGCGATCGAGTACACCTTAGCGCATGACGATGGAATTACGCTAAGGGGACTAGAAGAGGCTGATATTATTCTGCTTGGTGTCTCTCGTAGTGGTAAGACCCCAACTAGCCTCTATATGGCAATGCAATTCGGATTGCGTGTGGCTAACTACCCATTCATCCATGACGACATTGCGAGATTGAGACTCCTGCCTGAGTTTGAGATCCACCGTCATAAGCTATTTGGTTTGACGATCGATGCAGAGCGTTTAACTGAGATTCGTGAAAATCGTCTAGCGGGAAGTGAATACGCGAGTGACTCGCAGTGCCTTTACGAGTTGCAAACGGTAGAAGGGCTTTTTCGTCGTGAAGCGATCCCATACATCAATACCTCTTCACTATCGGTTGAGGAGATCTCAACACGCATTTTAGAGCGAACAGGATTGAGACGCCGACTACTTTGATCTTTTGTTGATTAGACGATCTTGCCGTTTTATTTGAAGCGGCAAGATCACCACTTGTCCAAACTTCTAACCACTTCTGACGTCATTCTTCTTCTTGAAGCGATCTCTCTGTCATAGAAAACCCACTTCTACTGTTTGTTTTGCCCTCTCCTGTTAGAGGTTGTTCAAGACAGTGTCATTGCTGCGTAAATAAATACTCATTGTCTAAATAAAATAATTGAGTGGCGCAAAATGGTAAAAGATCGGGAATTATCTCCAATAGTCTAGCCGTAACCAATTTGATTGAGGTTATACCTAGATGAAAACCACCATATTAATTCTGTCTGCTCTATTAACAATGAGCCTGCCTGCTATGGCTAATTTACATGTGTGGGATCAAAAACAGTTTCAAGCATATTCCGATAAAACTGAAGTTAAGTTCACTTTAATAAATAAGTACAACAAAAAGGCGGACTATTACTTACGAATCGATAATAAGTCTTTTCCGAATAAATTGAGCTTGGGGCCAAATCAAGATATCGAACTCAATATTAATGTTAAGACACCAGCTGGTCAGAAAACCAAGAAAAAAATATGTACGAGAATGGTTACTGATTCACCTAATAGCTATGAAGTGTGCACTAACATTAAATTCGAAAGGTATTGATGATGAGGCGAATATTCTTATTGATTTTGACGTTATTTGTCCCCGCATTGACGAGTGCTAACCCGATTCCGAGTGTCTCCAATCCATCAGGAACCGACCGTGTTCGAACTTCGGAAGGCGCGTCATGTGAGCAAGCCATTTCGACCGGTAAAACCATTCAGTTTGGTACTTATGGTGCAACGGGCAATGAAGACAGCGACAACTATTACGGTGGCGATCCAAATAATTATTACCACCAAAACCAAGATGAAGCGGGTATCTACGCTGCTATCACCTTCCAATTTGGTGGAGAAGAGAGAGTGGATTGCTCGCGCTTATACGAATTTGAATTGAGAGAGAGGAAGAGAGAAGAAGAGTTAGCTCAAGCAGAACACGAGCTTAAATTACTGCAAATTGAAGCTGAGAAGTATCGTCTTCTCAAGATGAAGCAAATGAATACAACCTTTTCGGAGTAAGTGATGAGTAAGGGAAAGCAGTTAATGCTAATGACAGCCTGTGGCGTGTTGTCTGTGTCAACGGCGTATGCAGTGCCTCCGGGTCATGGAGATGAAGAAGTTACCAGTGGCGATGTGACCTTTTCGGCTAAAGTGGAAAAGCAGTGTGGTATCGATGTAACGGCAGCCTCGGCAGATCTTGCTTTTGGCGACAACTATCTCGACTCAACCGCCCAAGTAAAACTCATTAACAATGAGAAAGACGGCAAGATTGAGTTTAGAGTCGAGCCAATCAAGACAGAAGACCTTGGTGACCAAGTCACTAAAAATGATGTCCACTTTAGAGCTGAGAGTTCAGTGTCGGCAGACATGAGTGCTCCAGACTGGGAAGAAGGGATTGAATTCTCGCGTGATGACCTTCGGTCGAACAACTTAGTTAATCTAGCCGCTCGAGTTTCCATCGACGAAAGTAACCTTGATGCAGATGATTATGAATTGGTGACCAATTGGATTATCGAATGTGATTAACAACTAAAACCCTCATAGGAGGTTTTTTTAGGTCGAGTGATGAAAACAATGTTATTTCTTTTCCTAGTGCTGTTTCTTTCTCCTTATGCGCTGAGTCAGAAAAATAAAGATCATAAAAATGGAGGAGAGTTTAATAAACTTTGTGAGAGTGGATCAGAATATCATGAGAATCGGATATTTGATGGGTTATCTAGCTCGGAATATATTAATTGGACTCAAGTAGAGTTAATGAATGTAAGTAGTCGTTATGATTATTCTTCTACCATGATTAATCATGCACGTGATGAATATATATCCTGCGACCTTATTGTAGAGTATAAATATAACGATAAGAAGATATCCATTAACTCTACATATTTGGTATCACTAGAGAATGATCAAATAAAAAATACTGAAACGTCTACCAAAAAAGCAGTTAGAGACTTTATTGTAAGGGTGATAGTCAATTGAAAATCAAGATTTGTCTGTTCGCTTTTATGATGCTCCATGCGTCACACGGGCTTGCGGCCACAGAGCATAAGAGCCTCAGATTTTCTAAGCATGTGCATGAGCAATGTGGCATCAAAGTAATTGATAACGCCGGAGAGTTAAATTTTGGGCATCGCTATGATGGGCAAGCACTGAACTTCGAGCTGACATCGAATAGAAAAGGTGGGCGTGTGAGACTAAAACTGGTCCATTTTGACCTCGGTAGCTTTGAGGGCACGGTTGACCCGTCGCAAGTGTACTTTCGGGTAGATGGTGCTTTCCGTTACCAAGGCAACGTCGATTTCTGGCAGCAAGGCATTGAACTAGAAGCCGATTTCCTGCGTGAATACCCTAGCGTCACAGTGAGTGCGAGAATTGAATTTCAAGATTACAATGCGCCGGCAGGTGAACATTTCATCAATATGGAGTGGGGAATTGAGTGCTATTAGATCTTGAACGAATATGTTCAAGTAAAACCTATATTCACATCTGTATACATATTTAATATGAGATAAGTGGCATTTATTCTTTGCCTGTTTGCGCAACGACTATCTATGCTTTTAAGTACGGTTACTGAAGTAATCGACAATTAATTACAAAGATAGACGTCAGGTTCACAAAGGTTAGGGAAAACTGCTTATGAAAATATCGTCACTTTCGATCCGAAATCGCTTGCTTATTGGCAACATAATTACCGTCAGTATTTTGGTTGTGCTGTGTGTTGTCGTTTGGAACTCCATCAAAACACTCAATAACACTGATGATATGGTCACCCACACGTATCAAGTTATCGATCACTCCGACCGACTAGTTAACTCCATGGTCGACCGCGAAACCGGATTGAGAGGGTATGCGATTGGGGGGCAGGAAGAGTATTTAGAACCTTACTATTTCGGTCAAAAGGCTTTTGATGATAGTTTCACCACAGTCAGGAATCTAACTAGCGACAATCCTCCTCAACAGGCTCGATTTGATGAAGTTAAGCAACTCGCATTGGGTTGGCAGGCGTATGCAGAAGAGGTTATCTCACTTCGAAAAAGCATCTATGAAGGTGAGACTTATGTTAATGAGTTGCAATCCCTGATTGCCAGTGGTGTCGGTAAACAAAAAATGGATGCCTTGAGAAAAGAAGCCGCCTCGAGTCAGTATCCTAATGGTGAGCGACTCATCAACCATATGATCAACATGGAAACCGGCTTACGCGGCTTTATGTTGAATCGCCAAGAAGAGTTCCTCGAACCCTATCACAATGGCTTAGAGCAAGTAGAACAAGAGCTCGCTTTTATGGGTAACTCCAAGTTAGCTCGAGATGTTCGCGCATGGATCGATGATTACGCGTCGCAAGCTATTGCCTTAGTCCGACAAGCAAACCGGTTTAATTCCATTGATGCTCTCTACGCCAAGTTGTCCAAAAAAGAAGGGAAGCAATTTATGGATGCTCTGCGAGGCAAAGTTGCAGAGATCATCGATATCGAAAAAGGCTTGATGGTTGAGCGTAAAGAGGCTGCGACAACAGCCTCAGAACTGGCGTTGATTGTGATTGTCGCTGGTGGCGTATCTTCAGCACTGTTCTGCTTTGGGTTTGGTGCCTTCATTTCAAGAAATATTACTGCGCAGATTCAATATGTGATTGGTGTTGCCAAACAACTGGCGAAGGGTGATCTCACGGTTAAGATTGAAAAGGGTGAGCAGAACGAAATCGGCCAGTTAACCGATGCTCTGAAAGCTACGGCAGACAGCCTAAAAACCATTATTAGCAATATGATGGTCGCGAGTGAGCGTCTAAGCAGCTCATCTACCCAACTCACCAACATTACTGTCGCCACCAACAAAGGCGCCAATGAACAGATGTTGATGACTGATCAAGTTGCAGTCGCAATGAATCAGATGTCGATTTCTGTTCAAGAGGTGGCGCGTAATGCGGTTGATACTGCTCAATCTGCAGAAGAAGCGAGTAGTGAAGCGAAACAAGGACAGGCGGTTGTAGAACAGACTACAGACAGTATTAATTCTTTAGAATCTGAGATTGATGGCACAATGAGTCGATTAGAAGACTTGTCCCGCGAGGCCACCAATATTGGCGGTATTCTTGATGTGATTTTAGATATTGCGGCGCAAACCAATCTATTGGCTCTTAACGCAGCGATAGAAGCCGCTAGGGCTGGAGAACAAGGAAGAGGCTTTGCTGTGGTGGCAGATGAGGTTCGAAGCCTTGCTCAGCGTACGCAAGATTCTACCTCTGAGATTCAGAGCTTGATTGAGCGTTTACAAGCCGGAACTCAAGAAGTGGTCAGCAGCATGGGAACTTGTAGTGATATTGCTAAAGCGAGCGTCGTCAATGCCGAAAAATCAGGCCATGCGTTTGATGTCATCACTCAATCCATCAGCCGTATCACTGACATGAGCACACAAAGTGCGAGTGCCTCAGAGCAGCAAAGTGTCACGGTCGAGCAGATAAACCAAAATGTGGTTAACGTGAACCGTATAACCAAAGAGAGCGTTACGGGCGCGGAGCAAACCGTTGAGTCTAGCCAGGAGCTCGTCAATTTATCAGAGAAACTGCAGAGTATCGTCGGCCAATTCAAGGTGAAAAGCGCCAGCTAAACGGAACAGAGAGTCTTCAACCAAAAGCGAGCACTGAGCTCGCTTTTTTATTTTTTAAATGAAGTGAAATCAATCTAAAAAAATAAATGAAAAAAGTGCTTTACCTAAAGTTAACTTGAGGTTTTATGATGCCAACCAAGCGATAAGGAGAGCGGCTCTCCAACTAAATATAAAGGCATGATATGAATCCAAAAATGATTGAACAGTACTTCCAACGAATTGGCTTGATCCATCAACCTGAGATTAATGAATCGACACTAAGGCTTATCCACCATCATCAACACCGCGCAATCCCATTTGAGAATTTGGCGATCTTAAACGGTGAGCCGATTGATATCACGCAACAGGCGATATTCGAGAAGTTGGTTTTAGGCGAGCGAGGCGGTTACTGCCAAGAGCTCAACGGGTTGCTATTCAATGTCCTTTCATACCTTGGATTTACCATTCGACCTCTGCTTGCTCGTGTGCATTTTGGTGAGCAACCAACAGGACATGGTCATCGTATCAATTTGGTGACCATTGACGATCAACAGTGGATTGTCGACGCCGGTTTTGGCACCAGCACACCACGAGCACCGCTACCGCTGATATTCAATCAAGAGATCAAAACCGATCTCCAAACGTTTCGTTTTGTTAAAGATCCACTGTTCGGAAACATGCTGCAGACCTTCGAAGAAGACGCGTGGAAAAATATGTATAGCTTGGATATGAACCATGTAGTTTGGAATGATTTGGAATACGGCAATTATTTTACCTCGACTCATCCAAGCTCTCTGTTTACTCAAAACTGTGTTGTCGCAAGACCAACTGATGAGGGTATTACGACTTTATTCAATCGAACATTAAAGATTCGACAAGGTGGTGTGGAGCAAGAGATCGAATTAGAGAACGAATCGGACTTTTATCACGCGCTGAAACAGCACTTTGGTCTGGAACCTAAGATTTCTTACCAAGCATTTATTCCATTTTTAGACAAACCAGAGGCTTAATAATGAAAATATTAGCAATAGGCGCAACCAACAGCACGGAATCTATCAACAAACAACTAGCAACATACACAGCAGGCCTTGTTACAGGATCGGAGGTGGAGACATTAGACCTGAATGATTTTGAAATGCCGATTTACAGCGAACAGCGTGAAAAGAACCAAGGGATTCCAGAGTTGGCTCATCGATTCTTTAATAAGATTAGTGAGTCAGATGCCGTTGTGATTTCGTTTGCCGAATACAATGGGACTTATACGGCAGCGTTTAAGAATATCTTTGACTGGGTCTCTCGCATTAATATGAAGGTGTATCAAGGTAAGCCTGTCGTGATGCTAGCGACGTCACCCGGCGCGGGTGGGGCAAGTTCAGTGCTAGCTTCAGCTGTGGCTTCTGCGCCGTATTTTGACGCGGATGTGAAAGGGCATTTATCGGTACCAAGCTTTTACGATAATTTCGACGTAGCAGCTGGACAGTTAAAGCATCCAGAGTTGGTACAAGAGCTTAAATCCATCATGAGCAAAGTTGCTCAGGTTTAGTAAACCGCGTATTCGTATTACTACACCCAATAAAAAACCGAAGCGCTAGACTTCGGTTTTTTATTGGGATTGGTATGAGTCTATTCAAGCAGCCCAACACCGAGTTCATGACTCTTTCGCTCCATCCAGCGATCCAGTTTTGGCGGCCATTCAATACTCGACTCAACATAGAAGCCACGGAGCATTGAGAAGTAAACTGCCTGATCGATAAGAGGCAGAGTTGATTCACCATTCTCGAAGTTAAGCAATAACTCTGCATCTTTTAACAACGGATTGATCAACTGTACGAATTGAGGAGTCTGTTCAATCAGTTTGTCGAAGTTGAACTCTTCCGTCTCTTTACTCTCGCGCCAAGCTGCTTTGCTCTCTTCGGTGCGATATTCAGGTAGGTCTAGTTTCCACCAACGTGGGCGACCGATACGCTGTGTGAGTGGGAAAGCGCGAGTCTGGAACTGGGTTACAGGGTTTGCAGGCTCTCGAGGTTCATCGCTGTTCGCAAGATCCATAAAGTAACTGATGATGTCTAGGCTTTCCGCCATGATAGAACCGTCGTCTTTTTCAAGAACAGGCACCATTTTTTTACCAATAAGATCAATCAAGGTCTGTGCATCATGATAGTCGACTGACACCAGTTCCACCGTCAGCCCTAGCGAGCGTGCAACGAAAGCGACGCGGGCGCAGAATGGGCAGTGATCATAGATATAAAGCTTCATGGCTTCCCCTTAAATGTATAAGCTTTCCAAAGCATAAGATAACGCTAATGTATCAGAACTTATTTAAGACCATAAGTACTTGTATTGAAATGTAATAGAAATTTCGTAACCCGCAAGGAGCTGGGTGAGGCATGAAGTTGTAGTGGGTCGCAGAAATAGATAAGGCCCTGGTAATTCACTCCAATGCAGAAGAGTGTATTGACCAAGGCCCTAATTCGTTGATGTTTCTAATTGCGCGCAATCGCGAGCTAAAAACGTCTAATTATGCTTTTTTAAGATCTTGCATAGGGTAAGTTAGTGTTAGACCACCCTCGATAGTTGAAACGTGAACGTAGAAACCGCCAGAGCTTAGGCCTGTTACTACCATCTCACCTAGTTCGATACCCTTTGTTGCTACAACACGATCTTCGATTGAAAACATTTTAAACACCTTCAATAAATTAAAATTAACTTTGCTTTTCGAAGGCGGATTTAATCAGATGATCCAGTGATCGACTAATCAGGTAATTTGTCGTCAAGACAACGAAAGGTTATTCAAGATAAGTCGATCATTTAAAATCATAGGGTTAGAGAAATATGTTTAAAGTTCGTCCGCTGGATAATACACACCAACCTGACGACGCATTTCTGTTATTAGCTCTGACACGGTGATCGCGCGCTGTTGCGCTTGTGATTGCGCCTCTTTGTTACCTTTCAGCACTTGAGCAAACATCTCAGCCTCGTAGCACATCGAGTTCTCGCGTTGTGGTTGGCTTAACTCTTCAACATCGCCATTTCGGTACTGAATCTTAACCTGTGTACATTCTGCAATATGGTCGATCAGAATCGCGCCTAATTCACCTTGAATCTCGCTGTATGCGTAAGAGTCACTGACCTTAGAGTGCGCTAGGGTCACGTCGAATTCTGGGTAGTAGAAGATGGCACTGCCGTGGCCATCAACCCCAGATTCTAGTAGGTGTGCTGATGCTTGAACGCTCTGAGGCTTCCCAAACAGAGAAACAGCTGCGGCTACAGAGTAGAAACCGATGTCCACCAACGAGCCATTTGAGAAAGCGGGGTTGAACGTGTTTGGGTTTTCTCCATCTAGGTATCGTTGATAGCGAGACGAGTACTGACAGTAGCTGATGTGCGCTTTATGGATTCTACCGATCTTAGGTAACGCTTGTTGAACGGCTTGAAAGTTAGGGAGATATTGAGATTTGTAAGCCTCGAATAGAACAACATTGTTGTCTTTGGCAACTTCAAACATCTTGGTTGCTTCACGAATATTTGAAGCAATAGGTTTCTCGCAGATAACGTGCTTGTTGTGCTCCATCAGCATGATTGCTTGCTGACAATGGAACGAATTCGGTGAGGCGATGTAAACAGCATCAATGGCCGGATCGTTAGCAAGCTCGTCTATATCTGTATAGTGAGTCTCTACGCCAAACTCCTTGCCGAACTCAACTGCGCTCTCTAGATTTCGAGAATAGACGGCGGTTAATTGCATGGCGTTAACTTCATGTGCAGCCTGTACAAATTTTTGAGTAATCCAATTGGTGCCAATTACAGCAAACTTAATCATATCGGTTTTTCCGTCCTTCTTATTGGTGTGTTGAGATAGTAGCACTGGGTGTAAACGAAAAGGACGTTAATTGCGGAACAAATTATTGTTGTAGTTAGCCTAATATTATTAATGTTACTCAGGCCATGCTTACCTGTTGTGGCTTGTGCAGTGAATGGCGGATTTTGCTAAGGTAGAACTAATTGCAAACAAGGTAGTTATTATGCGTATACGCGCGGTCAAAGTGTCCGATATTCAATTCATATTAAAGCTTTCTCATCAGATCAATCGCCAACATCATCAAGGCGCTCCCACGGTTTTTAGTTCCCCTGAAGAAGCAGATAGCGGCTCTGAAGCGTATTGGCTAGGCTTAATGCTAGAGCCGGAAGGGCACTTCTTAGTTGCTGAACAAGATGAACAGGTCGTCGCTTTTCTGGCTGGAAAAATTACACAGAATAACGGCGTGAGTTTTATTCAAGACCATAAAGTCGCGCGAGTAAACACCATAGTGGTCGGGGATGACGTTCAAGGCCAAGGTCTAGGTAAAAAGTTGATGCGCGGCTTCAATCAATGGGCACAGTCTAATGGTGCGACAGAGCTGCGCTTGGAGGTGATGGAGTTTAATCAGGATGCGCAACGTTTCTATGAGTCTTTGGGAATGGTGACCCAATCGCGAATCATGTCTATGTCGTTAGAGGATGTATGAGTCGTTTCATTGCTGTACTAATGTGTTTCGCCTGCTCGTTTCTCACGTTAAGTTGGGCTGGAACCCCTGTTGTTGTTGAGAGCTTTACACTATCTAAGCCATCGTATTCTCAGCTAGCTGTTACCATGGTGAAGGTTGATAAGTCTGCAAGACGTATGTACCTAATGAGTGGAGACACATTAGTACGCGAATATCGAATCGCCTTAGGTAAGCAGCCGAAGGGACATAAACGTTTTGAGGGTGACAACCGAACCCCTGAAGGTCGTTATTACCTTGACTATGTGCTTGAAGAGTCAGAGTTCTATCGTTCTGTACATATCAGCTATCCGGCGCCATCGGATCGCAAGTGGGCAGAGAAATACGACATTTATCCGGGTGGTAATATCAAAATACACGGTCTAAAGAACGGAGAGCGCCGTTCTTCTGGTTATGTTCAGAGTTTTGATTGGACAGATGGCTGTATCGCTATCACCAATCAAGAGATGGATGAATTTATTGACCTAGTTAGAATGGGCACTCCAATCATTATCGAATGGTAATGAGTGCCACTCTGTTCGAATGATTCTGTTTAGCTCTATTGAGCTATGAATCGAGTAGGGTAGTCAGTGAAGATAGCATCGACGTGATTGATATACTCAAAGTCTGCGCTTTGGTTGACGGTGTAACACCAGATTTCTCGTCCTGTCTGCTTAAGGTATTCAATGTCAGCTTGAGTCAGGTTGGCGTAATTTAAGTGGCAGCTGAAGGCGTTGACACTCTCAACAGTCGTTTTATCTTCCTGTGTTAACTGCTCGGTGATCATGCCGACTCGGTATTGAGGCATGTGCTTTTTCACCTCTTCAACCACTCGATGGCTAAAGCTAGAAATCAGGATGCGGTCGGTATCCATCGAACAACGGATCAACTCATCGTGAAGCAGTTCAACTACGTGTGCTGGCTGGTGGCGGGTATCGACTTTCACCTCTAAATTAACGCTCAGATCGAGCTCTTCAACCAAAGCCAACAGCTCTGTGAGAGTCAGAATTTTCTCATCTTCAAACTCTGACGACTTCCACGAGCCAAAATCGAACTGTTTAAGCTCTGCCAAGGTATGCTCGTCGACGCGACCTGTACCGTCACTGCAGCGCTCAAGCGTATGGTCGTGACACACTACCAGTTGATCGTCCAATGTAGGCTGGATGTCGACTTCAATCCATTTCAGGCCAAGTATAGCTGCCTGTTCAATACTTGCTTTGGTGTTTTCAGGATGCGTCCCTGCGACACCACGGTGACCAACAATCATAGGAGGCATAGTGTTTCCTTCTTCAACGCATTGTTATTCATGCATAAACTAAGTCTAAAGGATAAATGAGTTATCGTCGTTATCTTGATGCACAAATTGAGTTTGCATCGGATTGGTTAGAGTGCATGGGCATTGATGTTGATATGAAGAGTGTGAGAAGCACCTCAATTGAGGCGCATCTCGGGGTTTTGGTCGGCAATTAGTGCGCGATATCCAGTTGATTATCTTTCACGCCATTAATGCGGAACCATCCTGCGATACTAAAACGCTCGGTATTGGTTGGCAGCACTTCGTGCGGAAATTGCTCCGAGAAGAACACAAATAGACGTCCCGCTTTTGGGGGAATGGTTGCTACGTGGTTATCGTCTAAGTCATACACCACTAGCTCCCCTGCATCTTGCTCAGACCATTCATCGTTCATATAGAACACGGTAGTTAGGCGGCGGTTTTCATTGCCTTGGAAGCAATCGAGATGCTTTTGGTAGAAATCCCCTTTGTCGTATTTTGCAAAGTGCGCTTCATACTCAAATAACCCAAGGAAAAAAGCTTGGTTTGCCGCCAAACGGATCTGCTCCATTTTATCTAGAAATTGCGAAGCGGGTTGTCCCATGTCGCGGCTCAACCATTGGATTTTATCGCTGCGAATGCTCGACTCGCGCATGACTTCTTCGTTACGGCCAATCCTAGCCTTTTTCCAGTTGTCTGGAATACAGTCCCTCAATGCCACAACTTCGTCATACGTGAGGAAGTCATCCCAAACAAAATAGCCTTGGGTAGATAACGCGTCGATCAGTTGGTTCATGTAAAGCACTCGGATAGTTGATTAAGGGGCACCTATATAGTCCGAATATCTCACGCCAACAAATCAGGTTGTTTGTCGTCACGATAACCTAAAGTATGCAGGTATAACTTTGGTGACGCTGTCACTTTACTTGGGGCGTTCGCTGTTGATTTCGTGTGTAACGACAGCCTTATTTAACAAAATGATCACATTTGTGGATGATTTTGCTATTGTATAGGTCTGACCAGTTAGCAGTGAACAAGGAGTCGTTTTGCAACTGCACACTATTGAAGGGTATATCCAAGACATGTACTTGGTGGAGTACCCTGATCGTTTGTTATTGCTTGATGGCGCATGCCGAGCAGACATTCCACATCTAAAGTCCTTTATCGAACAAGACCTTGGGCGCGATTTCCATGACTTACATACTGTTGTGGTGACGCACATGCATCCAGATCACGCAGGGGCGGCACATAAACTGCGAGCCTTAACGGGTTGTAAGTTGGTGTCCGCTGACCGGGAGTTCGATTGGTACGCACGTTGGGACGGAATGCTAATGCATCTGACGGATTTGGCGTTGGCACGTTGGATGGCAAATCGGTTAGGTAGGCCTAAAGCCAACCTTTGGTACTCACGTAAGTTAAAGCCAGATTTTAAGTTGTCGGATGGTGAGACTATTCCCGGTTTTGAGGATTGGGTGGTACTGGAAACTCCTGGTCATACTGATAGGGATTTGTCTGTTTATTGCCCCTCAGAGCGATTGGCCTACGTCGCCGATTTGATGGTGGAAGTGAAACAGAAATTGATTCCTCCATTTCCTATCTTTCACCCCAATAAGTACCGTCAATCAGTAGAGCGGATCTATGATCTGCACCTAGATACCTTGCTGGTGGCACATGGAGGGCAGGTGGCTTTCGATCAACCTGCATTTGAGCATTTGTTGGTAAGTGCACCACGCAGGCCTGTGACTCATTGGCGCGTGACTAAAATTAAATGCAAGAGTTTGTTGAAGTCGATTTGGCGGTTTGGCTTTATCGATAAAAAGCAATCCTAAAAGACAAAGGCCAGTCATTATGACTGGCCTTTGTGTAGGACGAGTAGCAAATTATACAAGCGTATTCGGCAAAATAGCTTATTTGGACTCTGCGTAAATTACGGTTTCGCGTAAGAGCAGGATCAGTTCAGTAAGAAAGACTCACTTGGGTCAACAATCACTTTATTGCTCATACCCTGACGCCCTAAAAGCATCATGTAAGTCATGTCTTGACGGTTACTCAACGTTAGGTCGATCAGCCATTGCTGACCACCCATACGCAGTAGTGTTTCAATCACACAGCGTGTCTCTACTTCACCATTCGAAGACTTGATCTTCTTGCTCGCTTTTAATTTCGCGGTGCAACGCACGGTCTCTTCTAGGTGGTACACGTCTGGGTGTAGATCGAACTCAACGTAACGTTGCCCATCTTCTTTAAAGCAAAGTAGGTTGTCTACGTGTAGAGAAGAGGTTTTTGCCCCTGTGTCTACGCGCGTGTGCAATCCTGTTATCCCTAACTCAG
The DNA here is from genome assembly GCF_030248625.1 of Vibrio sp. D420a. Lineage (NCBI taxonomy): Bacteria > Pseudomonadati > Pseudomonadota > Gammaproteobacteria > Vibrionales > Vibrionaceae > Vibrio > Vibrio sp. D420a. The sequence continues at coordinate 30,834 of NZ_JAHGAN010000005.1, forward strand.
GTAAGCAAAGTGCTTCAGTGTTCCCTATGATCATTTTGTTGTTCATAATTATTCCAATCATCAGTTAACGGCTTACATGGTCATCTTAACCGTTTAAATATTTCTAATATCAGCCTTTACCGCGAGTACGGTTTGCATTTGGTTTTGCATTCTTTTCGATGAATTCGAAAATCATGTCAGCAACATCTTTGCCAGTCGCTTTCTCGATACCTTCTAGGCCTGGAGAAGAGTTCACTTCCATTACCACAGGGCCATTCTTAGATTGTAGGATATCGACGCCACATAGGTTTAGGCCCATGATTTTTGCTGCGTTGATCGCCGTTGCACGTTCTTCTTTAGTTAGTTTAACCAGTTGAGCAGTACCGCCACGGTGCAGGTTAGAGCGGAACTCACCTTCACCTGCTTGACGTTTCATTGCCGCAATCACTTTGTTACCTACCACAAAGCAACGGATGTCTGCGCCTTTTGCTTCTTCAATGAACTCTTGAACCAAGATGTTTGCTTTTAGGCCCATGAATGCTTCAATTACGCTTTCTGCTGCTTTGTTGGTTTCAGCCAATACCACACCGATACCTTGAGTACCTTCAAGTAGTTTGATAACCAAAGGCGCGCCACCCACGTTCTTGATCAGATCTTGGATCTTGTCAGGACGGCTGGCGAAGCCAGTTTTTGGTAGACCAACACCTTTACGAGACAAAAGCTGTAGTGAGCGTAGTTTGTCGCGAGAGCGGCTGATCGCTACTGATTCATTGATACAGAAAGTGCCCATCATTTCGAATTGACGAACAACCGCAGTACCGTAGAAGGTAATGGAAGCGCCAATACGTGGGATCACTGCGTCGTATTGAGGCAGTTCTTCACCCATGTAGCGAATCTTCGGATTGTTACTCGCGATATCTATGTCACAGTGCAACGTGTCGATAACATCGACCTGGTGACCACGAGCTTCTCCAGCCTGCTTTAGACGAGCGGTAGAGTATAGATTTTCGTTGCGAGAAAGAATTGCGATACGCATGGCGTTTCCTTAGTAAATACCTGATTGGTATGTGCAAATTAGTAAGTTGTTTTTAGGTCCTCGGTCTATTTCCTGAGGCTCCTTGTTTGCTTCGGGGCGAACCTTAAGGCTTTTCGAACAACTAAGAAAACGAATTAAATTTGTCGAGTCGACAACAGAAATTTATGAAGGGTTTGAGTTATTGGTACATAAGGGATGCGGGGGCTTTTGAGTGGGGAAAGCGAGCCGAAACCAAACTCTGATTGGGGGCAGGAGCTGTTTAAGTGGCGTTCGACTCGCATAACTTAGCGAGGAAATGTGTACTCGTTAGTGGATCAACATAGCTCTAAAAGTGCACGAAGCGCTTCTTTTTCAAGTTGACTGTTCGTACGTAAAAACTGGGATAAATAGTATTTTCTCATGGCATATCACCTTCATCAGATAGGTTGGTGTTTGGCACTGGGTTACCTGTTTGTGTAAAGCCATTTTATCGATAATGGGGAAGTAATAAACAGACGGTTTATTTTTACGTTGTTCCTAGTTTTGGATTAAGTGGCAGATTTATTGTTGAAAAGCTCTATAATTGGGCTTATTAGGAAAACGAGTGAAACAAAGGTTCTGATTTTGTCTGATGTAAATATGATGCGTTACTACGCAAGGCTGACCTCATTTGATGCCAATACCCCACATGCGGTCACCTTGGCTGAATTGGCCGATTTGATGTTTACTAGTGTTAGACATGCGCGAACCTTGCTAGGGCGAATGCATCAGGCGCAATGGGTAGTGTGGGAGCCCAAAGCCGGTAGAAACCAGCGTTCTAATCTAACTCTGCGCTACGATGTGCAAGGGCTTAATCGTCATATTGCGAGTAAATTGATCGCCGAAGGTAAGTATGAAAAAGCGTTGGCTGTACTTGACGACGACCGCACCGTGTTTGGTTCCTTGCTACAAGAGACATCCGGTGCAACCTTACGCCAAGGGTTACTGCACGTTCAACTGACTTATAAACGTCGATTTGAAGCGCTCTTCCCTCACCATGTTCACCGTAGCAGTGAGCGCTTTTTGTTAAGGCAAGTATTCAGCTGTTTGGTCAGTTGCAGCAGTGATGGGGTACTCAAACCTGAGCTAGCGCATCACTGGGATTACAACGGTGAGACACAAACTTGGACCTTCTATCTTCGCCCCGGTTTAACCTTCCATAACGGACAGCTTATCGATGGTGAGCAACTGGTGCTGTTGTTTGAGCAACTGAAAGCGCACTCGTTCTATCAATCAGAGCTAGAGCATGTTGAACAAGTCTACAGTGACCAACCGCTTCGTCTTTGCTTTAAGCTCTCCAAAGCGGACACTGGTTTTGCGGGCTTATTAGCTGGTGTTAAATACTCCATTCAACCCGCAGCGCAACTGCAAGGACTGATTGCTCCAAATATTGTCGGTAGTGGACCATTTATGATTGCGGAGCACGATGCAGAGCGTATTAAGTTGAAAGCGTTTGAGCACTTTTTCAGTACGCGTTCGCTTACGGATGAAGTGACAATTTGGCAATTTGAAGAAGAGCTCGCTAAAGTGACCAACTTTGATCAGAGTGAAATTCAAGTGGCGCCAGAGGAAGATGCTTCGTGCTTCCATCAGCTTGGCCGAGATGTGAATGCAACCGAAACAGACGAACAATACAGTCGTGTTGAAGATGGTTGCTTGTTCGTGTTGTTCAACCACAATGCATCACAGCAAATGTTGACCATTGAACAAAGAAAGTTTCTTGCTGACTGCTTCAAGCCGAGCTTGGTACACGAACAGTTAGAGTTGAATCGCGGTATGTTCGGTTTGCAGCATGCTAACAACATTTTACCTAGCTGGAGCCCTGTGTATCGCATGCCAAACTCGCCTTGTGCTTTGCCACGTAAACTCACCATCGCAGTTTATGATTACTACGCTCTGTATCGCTGTGCTGTGAGTATCGCTGACCTACTGAGATTTCAAGGTGTCGAAGTTGAGGTTAATACTTATAGCTTCCGCGATTTAACTCAGCGCTCGCAAGCCAATCAGCTTAATGAAGACCTAATTCTGTGTAACCTGAATCTCGATGACAACGCGCCGTCGTCTCTATTTTCATGGCTGATGAATGATCCTGTTCTGCATTCAGCTCTCGGACAACAGAGCAGCGAATGGCTGAAGTTGCAGCTCGATCAACACAAAGCATCGGTCGAGCTGGAAGATTACCTAGAGCGTCTTGAGCCGATTGCGACTAGCCTGGTCACTGACTACTGGCTGTTGCCGTTGTTCCATCATCTTCAAACGGTGAGGTTTCAAGGTATTCTCAAGAACGTAGCCATCACCAACTGGGGATGGCCAGAGTTTAAGGATGTGTGGTCGGTCGATTAGCTAGCACTTAAATTGAGAGACCAAACTGGTAAGGTGCGCCGCTTTATCTCTTAAGTGAGTGCACTCTTGCGCGGTCTTCTCAACCATCATATCGTTCTCGCGAGCAATCTCTGAGATACCTGAAATATGAGGTGATATTTCGTTGATCACATTCGATTGCTCTCCCGTTGCTGAAGCTATCTGGATATTCATCGCATTCATCTCATCCACACTCAGAGAAATAGTCGACAGCTGTTGTTCTGAATTTGAGGCTTCGCTTTGGCACTTCACACCTAGCTGAGTACTGGCTTCAATCGCCCCCACGGCTTGTTGGGTGCGCTGTTGGAGCTGGTCGATAATCCCGCGTATCTCTTCGGTAGAAGCCTGACTGCGTGAGGCGAGCGTTCTGACTTCATCAGCAACCACTGCAAAGCCTCGACCTTGTTCACCCGCTCGCGCCGCCTCAATCGCCGCATTCAAAGCAAGTAGGTTAGTCTGTTCTGATACTCCATTGATGACATCAAGCACGGTATCGATGGAGTTGGCGTCGTCAGCGAGTTGGTTGATGATTGAAGTGGTATCGCTCAGTTGTTGATTCATGTGCTCGATGCTTTCAGAAGTCACCGACACGGACTCTTGACCTATGTTGATCGCATTGGACGCGCTCGTGGCACTGTCGGCTGCAACATTGGCATTCTGTGCGATCTCATCCGAGCTTGCGCCCATCTCATGAATAGCGGTCGCGACTTGTTCTATCTGGCTGGTTTGTTGTTTCAGGTCTTGCTCCATCGATTGAGCCATCCGGTCAACACTTTGAATCGATTCTGATATCTGTTTGCCGGTATTGGATACATCGGTTAGTAGGTGACTCAAATATTCGACGAACTGGTTGTAGCCACTGGCAATTTGACCGATTTCATCATGACGTGAATCGTCTAAGCGGCGCGTAAGATCGCCGCCCCCTTTACCAATTTGTTGAAGAAGCTCGGCAACCTCGACAAAGGGCAGCAAGAGTTTATTGGTTGCCCAAGCGGCGATAGGGGTATAGACAACCGCAATCAACAGCGCCATGAAAATGATGGTTTGGCTGAAGCCGTTAAGCTCTTCTAAAACATCGGCTTTAGGAATCTGAGTGATCAGCGTCCACCCTGTTCCTGGCATTGTTCTTGAACCTAATATTTGCGCTTTGTTGTCGATGATACTTTCAGTCACAACTGTGTTTGTTTGGGCAAGTAACTGTGTTGCGTTAACACCTAACTCTTCAAGTGATGTCCCAACTAAGTTTTGAGTGGGGTGAACCTTAATCACACCCTGCTGATCAACCAGATAAACAATACCTCCTTTACCAACACTGTAGTGACTGATTAATTGAGTAATACTCTCCAGTGTTAATCCAATGCCTGCCACACCAACACGCTTGCCCTCTTTAATGACTTTATAGTTAACAAATAGGGTGGGGGTGCCCGTTGCCCCATCGATATCAAGAGAAAGCTCAAACGGCTGGTTTGATTGAATAAATTGATAGAACCACTGATCTTTGCTTTCGCTTTGCGACACTGTTTTTAAAACGCCATTGTGAGTGTGGTATGCCCCCGTTTCTAATGACACAAAGTACGCACTGATGGCATTGAACTCATTTTTGATCGTTGTGAGATAGTTACTTAGGTCTCCTGTCGATGCAGACCTAGAGGTGATTAGCGGAGACAGGGCCATCATTTTAGACGCAAGAATTGGCGTCTCTAACTTGAGGCTGATTTCATTACCAACTTCGCCTAACAATGCCGGGAGCTCTCTATCGAATGTTCTGTCGATCAAAATCGAGCGACTTGATTGAAACGAGTAAATGCCCATCAGGCTGATAATGGAAAGCGCTGCGATGATCGTCGCTAAGATCGCTTTCATTCGTATAGTGAGATTCAATTTAGACTCCTTTCCCAAACTCTCGGCTCATCATTTGTAAATCAAATGTTAATTAAAAATTGACCTTTAGGTCAATAAATCAATCTTAGAAGTGAGAGTTGAGTGATATTTATACAGATATGCCTCTGCCTTGAACTGTATAGATGATCTGAGTGGTGATTTTAACCATATGATTTAATTTGAATTTTATTTGTTTGATGAAAATAACATCAATAAAGTTACACTCATTGGTTTACTTTTGGTGATTTAAAGGTAAACTCATCGGTGTAGTTTACTTTTGGGTCTACGATCCAGAGCAAAAACAAACTGAGAGCTGAATGAAAAAATATCTATTACCGATTGTAGGAGTACTTGCCGTGGCAGCGACTGTAACCGCATATTCAAATTCAAGTGAGAAGCTTGATAACTTGCCTAAGAAGTTTGCGAACAGCGAGCTTGAATACAAATCAGGTATGTCAGATATCTTCTCTATCCTTAAAGCTTACGTCACTGTAGAACGTAAAGAGCCTGTACCAAAAACGGCATTACCTTTGATGCCGATGACCAAAGCGCAGTTGGTTGAAGAGCAAGAAGACGTTGTCTACCGTTTAGGTCATTCAAGTATTGCGATGAAGCTGGATGGAAAATTGGTCATGATGGACCCAGTCTTTAGCGATCGTGCGTCTCCAGTGCAATGGATGGGGCCAAAGCGTTTCCACCCAACACCAATTTCAATCGAGCAACTGCCTGATGTCGATGTGGTAGTGATTAGCCACGACCATTATGACCATTTGGACAAAGCAGCAGTAACCGCGCTAGCGCAAAAAGTGGAAACTTTCCTCGTGCCGTTACGAGTAGGTGCAATCTTGGAAAAATGGGGTGTCGAGAAAGAGAAAATCGTTGAGCTGAACTGGTGGGAGTCTGCAACTGCAGCAGGTATTGATTTTACTTTGACACCGACTCAACACTTCTCTGGCCGTGGTTTACTCGATCGCGACCAAACCCTTTGGGGCAGCTGGGTGATAGAGGGTAGCGATAAGAAAGTTTTCTTTAGTGGTGACTCTGGTTACTTTAATGGCTTTAAAGAGATCGGTGAACGATTCGGTCCTTTCGATCTCACTATGATTGAAACGGGGGCTTATAACTCACTATGGGCGGATATTCACATGTTCCCAGAGCAGAGTGTTCAGGCTCACATCGACCTAAAAGGTAAGGTGATGATGCCTATTCACAACAGTACCTTTGACTTGTCCATGCACGATTGGCAAGACCCGCTTGAGCAAGCATCTTCTATCAGTAAAGAACGTGGTGTAGAGATCACCACACCGATCATTGGTGAGCGTCTACAACTAGCGGGGACGGCAGAAACCAAAGCGTGGTGGAAGCTGTAACTACCTCTAAAATGACGGGCAGTAAGAAAACCGCTGCAAGTGATTATTAAGTATTTAAGCCACCGATTGGACTCAGTCGGTGGCTTTTTTGTATCGAGAGTCATAGCGCGTCTCTTTACGCACCTTTACGTTTGCTTTACGTAAGCTGATATTCGGATTGATAAAATGAATAGATGATTTAGTTCTTGGTGATCATTATGTTTAACGCTCAAGCTGCAAGAGGCGCAACCCTAATTCTGGTAACGGCAGGTCTTATTTTCCCTTTGTCTGCAACCGCGAAACCTCACCCGATTTACAAGCCGTCTAAGAAGATTGTGGTGGTTAAACCTGTTTATCGACCAATCAAAAAAGTGCCGAAACATCGCAGTTACTACTATTACAAAATGCCAAAGCACACGAGTTATATTGTGTTGGCTGGCATCAGCTATGCGGTGATTGATAATGTCTATTACAAACGCAGTGGCGATCAATATATCTATATTGAAAACCCACCCGTGACTTCATCGTCGACGTCGATTACTACAACGACCACAACCACGTCCTCAAACTCGGATGTTGGTAGCTTGGTTAATAAGCTGCCTTCAGGTACCACAACGGTAACCATTGATGATGCGACCTTTTATGTGAAGGGCGGTGATTGGTATGTTCCAATTGCGGGCAGTAAACAATTTGTTATCGTTGAGCCCCAGCTATAGCGTAAATCCACTTAAAATTGGACATTTAGACGTCTAGACGTTGACAAGTCTCAAGGGTGGGATTAGTCTTCGCCCTCCTGTTCTATAGTAGTTTGTTCCATGTCTAATTCTAAACACTCAAATGCGCAAATCGCTCCGAGTGCGGTTGCGCTGATCCCGCTCATTATCTTTCTTGCTCTGTTCATCGGAGTCGGGAGTTACCTCTCTTATCAAGGCGTTGATTTCGCGTTTTATCAGCTGCCAGCACCTATCGCGACACTGCCGGCGATTATGGTTGCTTTGCTGATCAGCAAAGAGAAGATCAACCGAGGCATCGAGCATTTTATGCGTGGTGTAGGACACCCAGATATCGTCGCTATGTGTATGATTTACCTATTGGCAGGCGCATTCGCAGCGGTGGCTAAAGCATCGGGTGGTGTAGACGCGACGGTTAACCTTGGCTTGTCTGCGATTCCAACAAGTATGATTCTGCCGGGGATCTTTTTGATCTCAGCATTCATTGCAACTGCGATGGGTACGTCAATGGGTACGATTGCGGCGGTTGCGCCAGTTGCTCTTGGTATTGCCGACTCTTCTGGAATGAGCCTTCCGCTGACGGCTGGCGTGGTACTGAGTGGCGCAATGTTCGGCGATAACTTATCGATTATCTCTGATACCACAATCGCGGCGACGCGTTCTCAGGGCTGTGAGATGCGTGATAAGTTCAAAGAAAACATCCGTATCGCTCTACCCGCAGCATTAATTGCAATCGTTATTTTTGCGATGAACAGTACAGCAACGCAAGTGCCGGACACGGGTGATATCGAGTGGCTTAAAGTAATGCCTTACATGGCGATATTGGTGTTCGCTGTCTCTGGGATGAATGTATTCGTGGTGTTGACCACCGGTATCCTGTTGGCAGGCTGTGTGAGCCTAGTGGGTGTCGATAGCTACAGCTTGACTGACTACGCACAAGATATCTATTCAGGCTTTGGTAACATGCAAGAGATCTTCTTGTTGTCGATGCTGATTGGTGGTCTGAGTGAGTTGATGCGCCGTCAGGGGGGACTGGCTTACCTAACTAATCTAGTGAGCAGTGTGATTCGTGCCTTTGGCTCTAAACACTCTAAGCAAGCGAATGGGCGTGCTAGTGAGCTAGGTATTGCCGGTCTGGTTTCAATGGTGAATGCGTGTACTGCAAACAACACAGTAGCGATCATTGTATCGGGTAGTGTCGCTCGCCAATTGGCGGAAGAGAATGATGTGTCACCGCGTCGAGCGGCGAGCTTGTTGGATATTTTCTCATGTGTGGTTCAAGGCGTTCTGCCATATGGCGCTCAGGTCTTACTATTGGGGTCTGTTTTTAACCTGTCACCGTTAGATATCGTATCTAATTCATATTACTGCTTCGCATTGGCTATCATGGCGGTGATTGCTGTGTTTATCAATCATCCGGCGCGTCAAGCTGCTCAATCTAATGGCAGTTACTCAAATTAAGTGACAATTGAATTCAAACGAAGGCTCCTTGATGGAGCCTTTATTACATATGGTTAATGGATTACCATGAGCTCAAGTTGTCAACGCTATCTAGCCGCGGCAAAAACCGCGTAATTTGTTATTAACACTGGAATTTTGATGCTCGCCATTCCCTTACCATTTGTCGCTGCGCTGTTGTTATTGATGACAGGCGTGTTGCTTCGATGCCGTTACCCACAAACCAGTCAAAAACCATTTTGGTTTATCATTCTGTGTGCGCTAATGGTGACGGTGGTGGGACTGCGATGGACGGTAGACATTGCGCTGTTTCGCTTCTTGCAACCAATTCTTGGTGCGAGTGTTCCCGTGGCAGCTTGGCTCTGTTTTGCGGGAGCTCATCGAAGTCAATCTAGTACGCATTTGCATTGGCTAGGCCCCATTGTTGTTCTAGTTGGTTCACTCTTTTATGGGTATGTCTGGGCGGGAACTCTTGATGTATTGCTGATCTTACTCTATCTCGGATATGGCAGTTTGCTGTTGAAGTCGTCATTGCGCATGCCAGAACAAGTGCGGCTAACCGATGTACCTAAAGTGTTGGTTGCTGAACGGGTTGCAGGTGTAATGCTGCTTTTCTCCGCTTTGGTTGATAGTGCGCTTTCTTACGACATTTTGCTGTTGAATGCGCAGCACACTAACCTGATCTTATCGATTAGCTACCTTGTTCTTATTCCAGCCGTTGTTTTCGCCGTGATGGTGGTCAGTATAAGTACACCAGCTGAAGTAAATAACAAGCATGCTCAGACCTCACCTTCCATGTCACAACGCTTTTCTGAAGAGGTTGATACATTAACCACATCAAAGAGTCGCACAGGTGACGACCAAGCTGAAGAAACCGCGCAGATTATGGCTAAGTTCGATGCATTAATGAGAGATAACCAAGTATTCAAGGATCCAGATCTGTCTCTCAATCGCTTGGCACGAAAGCTAGGCATTCCTGCTCGCAAGATATCGTCTGCGGTTAATCAAACTCACCAACAGAACATTTCGAAGGTGATTAACGCTTATCGAATTGAGCATGCTAAGACTCTGCTTGAGCAAACTGATGACGCGATAACTGAGATTTTCCTAAGCTCAGGTTTTCAGACCAAGTCTAATTTTAATAGGGAGTTTTCTAGGATAACTGGGCAAACTCCGAGTGAGTTTCGAAGTTCACCACAAGTGTTAGAGTGAGTGTGTTTGCTTTTTGTTTATCAATTTAGAAAGCGAGCGATGTCATTGAAGAACAGTTGATGCAACTGGTCGCGTGATGTCCCAACGCCATCTTTACAAATAATGCCATCGCCTGGCACTTCTTCATTCAGTAGTGCTATAGCACCGGGCTTACAGCTTTGAATGAAACTAAAGTGGGTCGCTTTTTCGTAGACTTTGTACCGTCTTACATTCAGAGGAATGTGCTCAGCAATGTAGCCAGACTCTAATGCTTGAGGAAGATCTCCAATGTCGACCCCAGCTGCAAGTATCAAGGTTGGCACTTTGATGTCTTTTAAGCTTCCGACTGAGAAGCTACGCGCAAGCCCTAAATCAAGGCTAACGACACGTTGAATACGAGGGTCTGAAAGGTCTTTTTTGTTTGGCTCTTTATCCTGTATTTTGTCTAGCCCTAGTTCTTCCGCAAGCCCACAAGTTCGTGGGTTGGGGTATGCCTGACAATTGGCCTCAAAAGTTGCTCTATCTATTTTCGCTCCCGCCAATTGCATCACAGTCCAACCACCTAACGAATGTCCAATTGCGGTAACATTGTCGACATTGGCTGATTGCTTCCATGGGGTTTCGGATAACACGTAGTCCAGCATACGTGACACATCTTGTGGCCTTTCCCACCATGTCGCTGCTTGTTTTGGGGATTGGTCGAAAGAGGTGGTTCCCGGATGGTCAACGGCCGCCACGATGTAGCCACGACTCGCAAGTTTGGTCGCCAACCAGTTTTGGTTCCGCCAATTTCCTCGATAGCCGTGTGATAAAAGCACCATAGGAAAAGTGCCTGATTGAATCTCCCCATCCTTAATGACTTGTGTGCCGATAAAGGCGGGGTTATCGCCAATCAAGGTTGTGTCTGATACATCTTGTGTGGGATACCAAATGGCAGTGTTTAGCGGGCGATTAGGGTCCTCAGTTAAGGTGACTTGAGTGAATCCGACATCAAACGCGACGGCTGAATTGCAAAGGTAAAGTAGGGATGTGAACAGTAAATGTGTCCATTTCATGGTATTAACTCCAATTGAGGTGATTGGAGCTAATATGCGGTCAGGCCAGGTATCACGCGACCTCAAACACGATCGAGGACGCCCTAAATCGTGTTTGATTACAGAATTTGGCGATTAGGCTATACTTGTCTTCTTATAGGGCGCTTCTCTACCAATCCGTTTCTCTCCAAGCCACGTCTTACGCTACTACACAACTTGCCAAAACGACGCAGTTCTTCGAAGTTGGGCCCTTGTCCCATTGAAATTTTGTGCTCCCAGTACATTATCTCCATGTCGACCATTTCGAGTAATTTCTTAGAACAACCCGTGCAATTTCCTTTTGGCCCGCAGATAAATGTTTCTGGCTCATACAAAGGGAGCTCGTTTTTCACTTCTTCAATCAAATTCAACATGGCCGAATCGAGGTCCGGTTTCTTGGTCTTTATTGGCTTTACGTTTGTCGGTGCTCGCGCGGTGATCAAAGAGGGCGTCGGTGTATTTGGGTGTAAATTCAAAGCAGTTGATGACATATCAAAGGCCTCTGGGAAAGAAGAAGGTGGGCATGCTACGGATAATGAAAAAACGAATCTTGATGTAGTGCAATAAGCTTAGCGATATATCCCAAAGGGGTAGATAAAACAGAGGAGAAAAGGTTAGTGGGAGGCTCGAAAAAAGGAGTCACGGGAGGTGTGACTCCTTCTTTAGAATAGTGCAGTTAGCGATCGCAGCTTACTCTTGATAGCCCTTAGAATTCGGCATCGAATTGGAATGTCATCCATTCATTGGTAATTGGGTGGCTCAAACACAGCTTCTCAGCGTGAAGGTGAAGTCTGTCCGCCTTATGCCCATAAAGAACATCTCCGACGATCGGCATATTCAAGCCTTCCTCATGAGAACAGTGCACTCTCAACTGATGAGTACGACCTGTTTTCGGGTGGAGATAAACCTTGGTTTTGCCATCACGACGCTCAATCACTTCCCATTTAGTTTCTGCAGGCTTGCCATGCTCATAGCAGACGATTTGACGTGGGCGATCGTAAAGGTCGCCGCGCAACGGCAAACGAATATAGCCCTCATCTTGCTCTAGGTTACCTTCAATCAGAGCGACGTAACGCTTCTCAACTTCGCGAGTAATGAACTGCTTTTGTAGGCTCTTGTTCGCTCGGCGAGTGAGTGCGAAAACCAGTATTCCCGAGGTTGCCATGTCCAATCGGTGAATAACGAAAGGTCCTTCAACATCGGGATGCATTTCCTGCACGCGAGTATAGGCAGAGTCTTTAATGGTTTTTCCCGGTACTGACAAGAATCCAGATGGCTTGTGCACCACAACGATGTGCTCATCTTGAAATAGAATATCGAGCTCTTTGCCCTCTGCTGGGTTTTCGAGTAACGGATTTGGATCGACTTCTAGTCCTTTCATCATGTGGCCCAAGATCGGTACACATTTACTTTGACAAGACGCGTAGTATTTCTTGTGTTTACGCACCTCTGATTTTGGTGAGCGCCCCCACCAAAACTCGGCCATGGCCAATGGTGTATAACCATGTAGGTAGGCGTATTGCAGCATCTTAGGCGCAGCACACTCCCCAGAGCCGGCTGGTGGTACTGGGTTAGTCAATGGCGCGAAGATATGGTTTAGATCTTCCGTTTTTCCTTCAGCATTTAGAAACGCGTATTGAGCGAAAAGCTTATGCTGCAACTGATGAGAGATAGTTGCGCGTTGCTCTTTTAGTTGATCCAGTTGCTCGGTATAGACATCAATTTTCGATTGCAATTCAGCCAGACGTTTTTCCCAAGCTAGCTTAATGTGCTTCTGTTGGTTCTTGTCTGCAACGCTCGCTTTACCAAGTTCAACACTTAGCTGTTCAAATTCGGTTTCATCAAGCTCTAGTTTACCTTGTTCACGCTGTTGTTTACGAACCTTACGACCTTCGATGACCTGTTGGCGCTGAGCTTCGTTTTCTTGTTCCGCTTGCGCTCTGTTTTGCGCCATTTGCTCACACAGTGCTAAGTAGGTCTCATCTGATTTCAGAGCTTTGTATTTTGCATTTACCGCCATCATGTCGGCTGTATCTTGATGGAAGAAGCTCTCGCTGTTCAGCATATCAAACACTGGTGGCACGAAGTGCGGCAACAGGTTTTGGTCAGCGATCTTGCCAGAGAATGCAGAAAAGTAGCCGATCTCACCCTGTGGGCTGCGAACGATAAGCACCCCAAACATTTTGCCACGGCCCTCTTCCGATTCTAGACCGAAATCGTGGTGCCAATCGGTCTGTGTTTCCAGATGAGCCTGAAGCTGTTCTGAGGCCAGTTCACAAAGAGGGTGGGGCTCGTAGTAAAAAGGAAACGTAAAGCGTTCTGGAAGCGTGTATGACTCAATCGATTGGTTGAATCGGGTAAAGCAGTTTTCAGGTGTATGTAGAAATTCTGAAGCGTGCGAAGAAGTCGATGAGTGCATAGTGAGTCTTTTTATCTAATGAGTGAAATCGCAAGGAGTTCGATGTTAGGCCGCCGATTCTACTCTTTATCGATACACGCCTCAAACTTGTTCAATGAGAACACTGTTATTTTTGTTGCATTGGCTGTTTAAGTAGTAACAAGTTGGAATGAACGTGATATGCTGCTGCGTTTTATATGAACAGGTAAGCTTATGATTCCGCTAAATACTTCGATTGTTTCCGGTGTGGCTCTTTCTGAAATCGATGGCCAGATGAAAATGCTATTGATGAAACGTGTGAAGGGGGGATTTTGGTGTCATGTGGCGGGCTCTATTGAGAGCGGTGAGAAGGGCTGGCAGGCGATTGTACGCGAGTTCAAAGAAGAGACAGAAATTGATGTGACAGCCTTGTATAACGCTCAGTTCTTAGAGCAGTTCTATGAGCACTATGTTAACGTTATTGAGCTGATTCCGGTATTCGCCGTAGTATGTCCACCAAATCAAAATGTGCAGTTGAATGAAGAACATACAGAGTTTCGTTGGTGCACCCTGGAAGAAGCGAAACAGTTAGCGCCGTTCCCAAATCAACATGCTGTCTATGACCATATCTGGGAGTATTTCGTTAACAAAGCGCCTAATCCGCTGTATCGCGTTAAGTTAGTTTAGGATCGCGTGAAGTTAGCTTAAATATCAAAAGTACTTACCTCAACCTCATTCATGATGAGCTGCTACCAATGATTTGATAGTGGCGTTCAACCCTGTGAGTGATTTTTCCCCATTCAGAGCTTTTAACGCGTTGTTGGTGTGTGTCAAAAGCTTGTTGATCAACAAACTCTTCGTAAACACTGAATCTATTTGGTATATGTGGATCTTGAGTGACCTCGAAGATCAAGCAGCCTGGTTCTTGGTGAGTCAGAGCTTTATGAATTGGTAGCGCAGTGAGCACGGCTTCAAGGTCAACTGTTGGAACCTCAATGTGCCCAGTTAAAACAATCTTAGACATAATTCACTTAACTCTTCCCTGTTACGCGTTCTAAATACCAATGGCCTCGACACGGGCCGTTAGTGAGATACCAATCACCTGTCACCTTATCAGCAGAGACTTTTCCTGAAAAGCGATAGTCCCATTGCTTGTTATTAGCATACAAGGTGAGTATGTGTGTATCTTCGGCAACCCAGCCTTTAAGTGACGTGCCATTGTAGGTGAGGCGCAATGTGGCTTTGCCATTCTCAATACGGCCAGTGATGGTAGTGCGCTCGCAAAGGTTGTTGTTAGTGGTGTTTATTCGTCTACCAACCCATTCTCCATCGAAGCTTTTAGTGACACTGTAACTTGGTGTCTCTGGGAACTTCGGGAAGGGCTCTGAATTTCCAGATTTGAACCAACCTACTTGCTGTCCTATAGCGACAAATAGAATAAAACCAGCGGTTAAGGCTAACAATAGAGGCTTTTTCATCGGCATATCCTAGGGTATTCGAAAACGTAGGAGACTTATTAAAGTTGATGTTGATACGTGATTAAGCCGATAAATCCCTTACATAGCAATGATATAGCTAAGTTATGCGACTTGCCTTGCGAATTCGAAGTAAAAAGGAGATCAAGGTCAATTCTGGTTTCATTAAATCGTATTGAGTTTGAAATATATTTGTCACTCAGAGAATTTAGTGTTAGATATGAAACTTAGCTCAAAGGAATGAACTGAGCTATAGTTGATAACAGTGTCATGTTTTGGTGCAACAGGTACTCGCTACTCTTTATATTTTGTGATGTGTATCGTTGATCTGGCCATGAAACACAGTTAGATTCGAATAGTTGGCAAATAAAAAGGCTCATGAAGAGCAGTCAAACGGAAAGGATATAACCCTTATGAAAAAAATGAGAAGAGCACAGCTTCATCGCGTTCGTATTCAGTACTGGAAAGACACAGCGAAAGAAGCTTCAAAAAAATAAGCTTGTTAATGACAGCTTAAATTAGCCTTATTGGCATTTCCCCCTTGTGCGCAGATAGGCGACTCGTGACCTAAGCACATAACCAACCCAGAGCTGGTAAATCTCCATAAAGATTCAACACTGCCAGCTCGATTATCCCCCTTTAGCGATTATCTTTTTTACGACTCCAAAGGTCTTTCAACCCAATACCTCAGTTTAATCAAAAGCAAAAAAAGCCCCTGTATTGCAGAGGCTAGGTATTAGTAATTTAATGATGCGTTAACGTTGAAAGAGGTTTCTCCACGTCACATCCTCAGTTCGGTTCAGTCTTATACTGGTTAAGTAGGCCAGCACCCCAATCGCAATATAGACGACCAATGAGAGTACTGGTGCTTCTACAAGCGCGCGGAATGGGTTGGGCTCGAACAACACATTAATGGGTAGCGAGACAACGAGCGCTAAGAACTTGCTTATCCAATCGCTAGAAAATAGGCTCAGTGACAACCACTTGATTGCGTAGCCGCCAATAAACATAACCAGTAATGGTGAGTTTACGACTTGTGAAACAGCTAATGTCACCATGGCTAAAGGCAGTAGAACAATCGACACCAATAGCATTCTTGCTAGGAAAGCTAGCCAGTTAGTGAGTACATAGAAGATTGATTGCTGTTCAACCAAGAGCGCTAACTGTTTATCACTGAATGTTTGAATCAACCACAGTATCACATCAGTAAACAAGACCAATAGGGCACAAATTAGCGGAATAATGACCAAACCTACAGCGAGTTTTACTGCATGAGTCAGATGGTTTGATACAGGCATACTACGCCAAAACATCGAACTGCCTTCTTGGCGCTCTTTTCGCAGTGTTTTAGGTAGAAACAGTGTTGTTAAGAGCAGAGACACGGTTCCTGCAATAGCGAAGATCAGAGAGTTAAGGTCGCGTGCGATCTCTTGATGGATTTCGCTAATATCGCCGTTGACCTCCATTTGAAAGAAGAAATTATGTTGAGCTTGGTTATTGAATATTAAGCCTACGCCAAGCACTAAGCCACAAAGAGCAATGAACAAAGGGAGACGTATGATCACCTTATGTTCGATGAGCTCTTTTTCGATCATGTAAACGCTAGGGTGCATTTAAATAGCCTCCTTCTGTGTTGCAAGGAAAAGGTCTGATAAACCGACATTGAATCTTTTGCCAAACTCTTCAGTTTGAGGTTTGTATTGACTCTCGAGAAGCCATTTGGTGCTACCAAGACTAGCTTGCGAGCTGAGAGGCTTGAATTGTGCAATGGTTGCGCTGTGTTCATTTGACGCATCAAGAATGAAGTAGTCGTTCTCAACTTGTTCCATAGTTTTGTACAGAACAGGTTTGCCCTGCTTAATGATCAATACATCGGTCAGCAGGTGTTCAATCTCAGAGACTTCGTGACTGGCAATAATTAGGGCTCGCTCACCATCATGGAACCACTCTAGTAGATGGCGGTAGAAGGTATCTCGATAGATAAGATCAAGTCCTAGTGTCGGCTCATCGAGGATCAGCACCTTAGTGTCGGTGGCGATAATGATAGAAAGGTGAAGTTGTGCCTTCATTCCTTTAGAAAGCTGTTTGATCTTAGATGTGAGTTTGATGTCGGTGCTACTCAGTAGTCGCTCGGCGCGTGAACGATCGAAACTTGGGTGAACGCCGGCAGTGTACCTGAGTAACTGTTTAACGCTCATCCATTCTGGGAGCACGTTAACATCAGAGATGTAAGAGAGGTGCTGCATCAGCTCGGCGTGCTGTTCGATAGGGTGGCAACCATTGATATCAATCTCACCTTGGTAGCGGTGCCCACCGAGCAGCGATTTGATTAAAGTCGATTTACCAGCACCGTTGTGCCCCAACAGTCCTAAGACTTGTCCGGCTTTGAGCTCAAAACTGATTTCTTCTATCCCAGTGTCATTGGCATAGCGTTTGGTGACGTTCTTAGCGGAAAGTAATGTCTTCATGACTTTTCCTTTGTGTGTTGTTCTAACAAAGAGACAAGCTCATCGATGCTCATATCTATATTCTTTAGTGTGTTTGCAATCTCGGGCACTGTGTGGGCGACAAAGTCGCTGTAAGCGTTCTGCTTTAATTTTGTCTCTGCTCCCAGTGCGACAAACATTCCTTGTCCGCGTCTCTTTTCGACTAATCCGTCGTCCACTAATAACTGATAGCTCTTCATCACAGTAAGGTGGTTGATTTTGAGATCGGCCGCTATCGTTCTTACTGACGGTAGTGCTTGTTGATCTCTCCATACTCCCTGCATGATCTGCTCTGTGATTTTGCTAGCCAGTTGTCGGAAGATAGGTTGGTCATCTTTCCAATCTGTCATATCGCTTTCTGTATGGTGATATACATGTGTATAACACTAAACTTGTTATCAAAATAATCAACTGTTTTTTATAAATCATATCTATTTTTTTATTTTTAGGGGTGGATGTTCAGTAAAAATAATGAGACCATATGGTATCCCGTACTAATAACTTTGTAAGTCTCTGAATGCTGCACATCAATGACAAAAAGCTGGTTTGGTTTACCAAGTATTTGCCGATCGTGGTCATTATTTCTTCTGCGATCATACTTAACTTGATCATGATGACTGGTGTCGATCGTAAGGTTCGAGCATTGGTAGATTTAGTGCGTATGGATTACATAGCTGCGCAGAAACGACTGATTGAAGCTCAAGTCAAGCAAGTGTCACAACAGATAGAGAAGACGCAACACGTGGCCGAAGCTGAATCGATGAAAGCGTTAAAAAGGCGAATCGATCGTGCCTATACGGTTGCTCAAAACATCTACTCATCGAATCAGCATCTCTCTAACCCTGAGCTCAAGGTGATGATTCTCAATGAGATACGACGTATGAGCTTTGCTAACAAACAGAGCTACATCTACGTCTATGACATGCAAGGGACGGCTCTTGTTCACCCTCTTATGCCTGAATTTGAAAGTACTAACAGGCTCAATGTCAGTAACGGTGAAGGGCAGTATGTGGTCGCTGAGCAAGTGGCCTTGATGAGAGAAAACTCCAGTGCATATATGCGCTATAAATTTAATCGACCTGGATATGGTGATGAAGAGTTTGAAAAACTGAGTCATATTCGCCGATTTGAGCCTTATGGCTGGTTCTTTGGGACAGGGGTTTATTTAGATCAAGTTAAAGCAACCAGTTACCAACGCATTTTGGATATTCTTTCCAATGTGACCATCGGTGACAATGGCTATCTGTTCGTATTCGAGGAGAACGGAGACACACTGCTGCGCCACAATCAGATACTAGTCGGTAGCGGACAGAATCTATACCAAGAGATTGGTGAGAGCTTTAAAAACCAAGTTTTGAGTCAGCCTGCGTCAGGTGGCTTTGTTGATTACATCACCAAAGACAGTGATGGCGTACTTGGGCCTAAAACCAGCTTTGTTAAGCGAATTGACGGTTGGGATTGGATCATAGGTACCGGTATTTATCTTAATAAAGTCCAAACGTCGATTGAGAAACGAAAAGAAGAGCTACTGATTGAATCACGAAACGAGTTCGGTTTGGTATTGGTGTTCAGTGTACTAGCAACGTTGGCATGTATCTTCTTGAGTGCTTTGGTGAGTCGCAAAATTTCACTGCGCTTCAAGCAGATGGAACAGCGCATCGCGGAAGATTTCAATCGACTGAAAAATAGCCGGCGTCGACTGCAGCATATGGCGAGGCATGATTCTTTGACCGCATTACCAAACCGCACCGAGTTGGAGCGACAAGTGAATCGGGCAATCGCTAAGTCTAAACTCCAGGGTAAGTTGGTTGCGGTGGTGTTCGTTGATCTCGATGACTTCAAGCGTATCAATGATCAATACGGGCATGGCTACGGTGATGAACTCCTCAAGCAGATCAGCGAGCGCTTTGAGTTGTGTCTTGATGAACACGATATCGTATCTCGCTTTGGTGGGGATGAGTTTGTTTTCTGCCTTCCAGAGCTCGACAAGCTGGCGCAGGCTCAAGCAAAAGTAAAACAGATACAGAGCGTGTTTGATAAAGCGTTTAATCTGCACGGCGTTTCGGTGACGACCCAGTGTTCTGCAGGTGTTGCCATGTACCCCTATGACGGACTTGAAGTGGATGAATTGCTAACCAAAGCAGATATCGTGCTCTACAAAGCCAAAGAGAGTCGAAAAGGTGAATCTGTATTTTATGACGAGGCCATCAACAAAAAGGTCATCTATGACTTCCAAGTAGAGGAGCAGCTTAAGCTCGCGTTAGATAACCGAGAGATAAGTGTGGTGTATCAGCCTCAAGTTGATTCCCAAACTCAAAAAGTCAAAGGCATCGAAGCGCTGTGTCGTTGGAACAACGCAGAACTTGGGTTTGTATCACCAATGGACTTTATTCCCGCTGCTGAACGTCTTGGTTTGATTCAAGAGTTGGGGGAATATGTTCTAAAACAGGCGTGTGAGGACACACTCACGTTTATGCCAAATGGAAGAGACGCGATCGGTGTTTCTGTTAACGTTTCTCCTAAACAGATTCTCGATAGTGGGTTCGCAGACCGAGTTAAGCTCTTAGTGAGTGAAACCGGGCTTTGTGCCAGTCGCGTGACACTGGAGATCACAGAGAATATCTTGATTAAAGATCTGCATGTCGTGGAGCCTGTACTGAGACAGCTTAGAGACATTGGGTTTGGTATTTCTCTGGACGATTTTGGTACGGGCTTCTCTTCCCTGAATTACCTTAATTCTTTACCAGTCAGTGAGATTAAAATAGACCGTTCCTTCATCCGTAAATTGAATACCAGTCAACACAGCGCAACCTTGGTTAGAGCGATTATCGATATTGGCAATTCATGCCAGATGAAAGTCGTTGCTGAGGGGGTTGAGACTGATGAACAAATGGCGAAACTTCAACAATATGAATGCGATCTGTTACAGGGGTTTTATTTCGATAAGCCACTCTCTGTAGCAGGCTTAATTGCGACCTATTTTCCTAACATAGCTGAGCGCACTCACTATGATAGTGAGCACGCTGAAGCTTATGTGTAGCCATTCTCAGGGCTAATCGGCAGCACGTTGAGGCCGGCTGTATAGGTAACCTTGATGCAGGTTATAGCCGAGCTGACACAGGATATATTGTTGCCTACGCGTTTCGACACCTTCGTAAATCATCGTCATTTTGGAGAGACGCCCGATCTCTGAGATGTTAAGTAACACACCTTGATGGTACTCCCCAGACTCAATGTCTTTTACAAAACAGCGATCCAGCTTGAGATAGGTTGGTGAGATTGCACTGATGATCTCGATATTGTTGTTTCCTGTTCCGAAGTCATCTAACGCAATAGTGATCCCGAGCTTTTTGATCGCCTTGATGTTGTCTATCACTTCGCCACCATAACCAATGTTCGAATACTCAGTGATTTCAGCGACAAATTCGTTGGCTTCCATGGCTGCTAAGTGGGGCTCAATTTTATCGAAGTTAGCGCCGACTAACGTACTTGGGCAAATGTTCACGCCATATTTGTCATGACTATTGTTGCTCTTTGCGACTCTGACTGCCTCAATCATTAGAATCGTGTGGAAGGTCAGTAGATTTGAGCGGCGCATTGCGTTGATGAAATCCAAAACGCTAACAGAGCGTACTCGAGAGAGCAGCTCGTAATAAAGGACACTATTATCCTCAGTGTTTATGATCGGCTCTTCCTCGAATGAGATCCTTCTCCAACGCAACATGTATACAACCACGCCTACAATGTATCGATGGTAAAGTAACACCGTAAACAAGAGCGTCAGCGTTAACCAAATCCAAGTGATGTTATGGCTATAGAAGCTAATGGTTGCGCCCGTTGCGAGCGAGTGCTCGTAAAGAGGTGGATGGTTCTCATTGTTATGAAGGATAATATTGCCATGCTTTTGAATGGATACTGAATCGACGAACAGTGGCATTAATGAGTTTCGGTATCGTGCTTCAATCGATCGCTTTGGAATGCGTACCGTGAGGAATATGTTTTCCTTGGGATAGGTAAACCCGGAATAGGTAAAATCTAAGCTGTCATAAAATTCGCCGATGTTATCGGGGTTCACTGATTTAGAGCGAGTCGTCGATATGTAGCAGGAGCCATCAGGGGTTGTCATCACCGCTGAATCGAGATTGAGTGAGTGTCTCAACGCATAGACGGCATCATCGTTGTTGCACCCATAATTCTTAAGCTCTTCGGTCACAATCTTAGTGTTTTCACTAAACTGATCGGCAATCTTGGTTGTGTAAAGGATTTGGAAAAAGTAGACAACGAACAAGATTAACGATGACGTAGAGAGAACGATAACAGTGCCTTTAAACCACTCTTTATAGTAAGTGCGGGCCAACATTTTTAGCACGGTGATATAACTAGGTTTGAATTGGTTGATATCTAGCCTTGATTGTTCTTGATTAATGGGAGCTTTATCAAGGTCAATAAAATATCCCACTTTATAAAGGTTAGAAATGAGTTCGCTTTGAGAATCGATACCTGCCTTTTTTAACAGGTTACGATATTTCTTTCTGACTGATGCAATGGTGTTTTTTAGCGCATAGAGGCTAAACTCTTCATTAAAATGTGATTTGAATGATTCTTCAACCTCTCTTGCTGACTTTGGATTTGATATTGAAGAATTATCAATTAAGTACTTTATTACAAAGCTCTCTTTACTATTTAGCGTTTCCTCAGATATCTTGCAGTTGCTCTTTTTGATATATATTTTTTCTTCGTTGTAAATTAGCTGTAATATTTCCCTTTCGCTATATATATTCAGAGAACAGTGCATAGCTTAACTCCTAAATGATAGTTGTTATAATTATTGTGTTAATAATCAATTGTTCCTACTCATTTAGCCCATACTTCTCTGTAAATAACGTCGACAAAACGTCACCATTTCTCTCAATACTTTGATATTAATCGCAGAATTTGGGCGGCAATGAGGGATTCTCGAGATGTTCATTCAAAAGTGGAATTTATAAATCAATCAAGAAGTTTTACAAGTTAGAAAGGGGATAAATCCATTTGTTTTGGTATTTATCCATTTGATATTGGCAAAATATGGGTAATTTTGTCCCAGTTAGTTGCTTCTTATTTAGTGGTTGCTAATATAATAAATGTTTATTGGTTTGGTGTGTTATATAGGTGGTAGCTGAGTTTGGCGACTGCTAGGTTGCACAAGTAATAATATAATCTATAAATAAAACGCTTATTAATACACATCTAAAAATGAAGTAGTGGAGAATGCCTAAATATTTAACGAAAATAGAATGTAAATATACATAATTTTGTATCTACTAATAATCACCGTTATGGTTATGAATTCATTATGACTTGGTTATAAATTTACATCCAGTTTTGGATATGAGTCGAAGTGTTTGGTATTTTTTAGGATTAATATTGGCACTGAATGTTAATCGATAATGAACTAATTATGCTAGAGGATTGATGGCACATCATAGGATTAAATCAATTAATATTATTATGTGCCATCATCAATTGTTGTCTAGTCAAAGTTTAACAAGCGCTATCTAAAACAACGACTTGAGGCTCTTCCTCTGGTTGGTAGAGTACTTGGCAATAATTACCTTGGGGTTCATAAGTGTGTTCATACATATGAAAAGTAATGGCGGCACGCCTCTCTTCTTCAGGCTTTCCTGGGAAATTATCTTTATTGATCACTTTTAACTCGCTAGAGTCGATATTCATTAACCTTCGTAATGAATCCATATAAGCAATTGGGTAGCCATGACAAACAAAATAGGATTCTACTTCTGTTTTGATTGTGTAATTACACTCTTTTTCTACGCCTGCAAGAACAGATTTCGCATAGATAACGTCAATGCCATTGCGTAGGTTAGCTGCAATGTCGTGGATCTTGTTAGCACGAGCATCTGCTTGGATCTCCATAAACTTCACCATAGCTGTCGTTGCGATGACAGAGATGATGACCAAGCAGACGATAAGTTCGAGGACAGTGAAACCGGATTTTTTAGGCATAGTATCTCTGTATCATGTGGTAGCAGAAATGGCTTTAATGTACGAAAGCCCCGTTAAAGTCCGAGGTTAAACTAAGCGGCATAGACAAAATAGGTACCTGACGAAGAACTAAATGATGACACCTCTCTTCATGCCAACAAAAATCAATAAAAACAGTAAGTTAATCAACTGGCTTGTAAGCTTGTACAATGTAAGCCCGTGTAAGCGAGTGGTTTTGTTAACTATCTGATATTGTTGATTAAATCATTAATGGTAAGTCGGACTTAAAAAGTACTCTTCGACCTCATCTGGGTGAATTGGTTTGCTAAATAGAAATCCCTGAAAGTATTGGTAGCCACAATTCATAAGAAACTGTTTTTGGCTTTCTGTTTCCACACCTTCCGCCACCACTTTGAGCTCTAGCTTTTCACAAATGGCATGTGTCGCTTTTACAATGGCTTTGCTTCCTTGATGTGAGCCGTGAACAAAACTCTTATCTAGCTTTACGGTACTGATGGGCAAGTCATGGAGCATCGACAGAGAGGAGTAGCCAGTGCCAAAGTCATCCAAGTGTAACTCGACCCCAAGGGCCGCAATGTCGTAAAGCGCTTGTTCGACTTCACCATGTTTGAAGATCATCGAAGACTCCGTGATCTCAAGTGCTACTTTGTTTGCTGGTAGCTGATAGAACTTGAGCATTGCAGACAGTTGGTCGGCAAATGCTGAATGAATCTGTTTGCCAGAAATATTGATACTCAAAGTGAGCTCAGGGCCGTACTTTTTATGCCATGTCGCCAGTTGTTTAAGAGCAGCATTCAATACCCATCGCCCAAGCGGAACGATTTGACCCGTCTCTTCGGCTAAGCTGATAAATTCTCGCGGAGCGATTTCACCCAGTTCATGGTCTTTCCAACGAAGTAATGCCTCAAAGCCTTTTATTTTATTGCTATCACTGTGAATGATCGGCTGGTAATGCAGTTTTAAATCGTCGTTCTCGATTGCTCCTGCAAGTCGATGTCGAATATTGACCTTTCGATGCAGTGCTTTGGCAAGATCCGGAGTGAAGGTTTGGAAGCGATTACGGCCATTTGCCTTTGCCATGTGCATCGCCATTCCAGCTTGTTTAAGTAATGACTCTTGATCCATGGCGTTGTCGGGAAAGTGTGCCGTACCAATACTGCATCCTACCGATAGGGAACCGATACCCGCGATGTGAAAGCTCTTGTTAAGCGCATTGATGATGCGGGAACAAAGTAGTGGGATATTTTGATTTCGACAAGTGTGAGCAATGACGATGAACTCGTCACCACCAAAGCGGCCAATCATACACGTATCATCAACCAACTCTTTTAGTCTTATCCCTACTTGTTTAAGGAGTTGGTCACCAACATTGTGCCCATAGGTGTCGTTAACTAGCTTAAAGCCGTCTAGGTCGACAAACATCAGTTCAAATGGGGAGCGGTACTCAATGCTCGTCTGCAATAGGTTTGTGATACCTCGGCGGTTATAGAGTTCTGTCAGGCAATCATGCTCGGCGTTGTATTTGGCTAATAACAGACGCTCTTTTTGGCGTGTGATACAGGTTAGATTGAGTAGCAGCTGATTCTTGTCGAACAACCATTTACCTTGTACATCAAAGTAATGGGTTTTGTCGCCAATCTGACAACTCACTTCTTCTAGGATCTCTTGCCCACGCATGGCGGAGAAAAGCCATAGGTCGACAGTCTCCTCGTCTCCGAGAAAGTCGATCAGTTGAGTAAATGGTTTGCCATAGCTTTGGTAGAAAGCCGTATTAACACTTAATATCTCGCCGGTTTTATCGAATAATAAAGAAAGGTTCGACCCGTCTGAGCAAGCCAAGTCATGCTTTAAGCTGTTTTCTTCAGCCACTACCTGAACCAGCATACCAGTGCGTCCATCTGGCAGAGGAATTCCTGAAAATTGACACAGCGCCCGCTTAGCGATGTGCTTGGGAGTAAAGTTCCACCAAGTTTTGATGGTCTGATTGAGATGGAATTGCCGTTGGTACTCTTCGAGTGTTGCCTCAATAGCTTCAGACATCTCTTTTCCAAGATCGCGTGAAGTGAGCTCTTTAATTGAATCGGCTTCCCAAAGTGGCAGTGCGCTGCTATTCGCCCAAACGATCAATTTATTGTCGATGTCGTATACCCAAATAGGGCATTTTAGATGCTCGAATGGTAAATAACTTTGCATATATCAAGGCTTAATGGATGAAGTGAAGAGGCTGTAGCAATCGTATGGGATTGCTACACGGGTTCAGTACTGCTTTATAGGTTTAGTGAACGAATCACTTTGGTAACGTGGCCCTTGTCATTGACCTTGATAACGTAGCCCTTCTTGTCATCAAAAATCTCTCCATCAATAAGGTGCCATTCCTTCTCTTTTTTAATGATCTCTTTCGCGTAGTTTTGGTCGAACATGGAATCATTTGGATAAACGGTTTCGATCGCTTCAAACAGAAGTTGAGCCTGGTCTTGGTTAGTCACCTGGAAGCCGCTCTTGATACACAGTTGTAACTCAGGGAGAGGCTGTGTGGTGTATGGTTCAGTCATTGAACCCAACACACCGTCATGGGAGTAAAATTGATAACGTCCAAAACTGCTTTCGCTGCCATCTGGTGATTTGAGTACCGGCGTTGCACTGTAAAACTGGCAGTCAAAAACCATCTTCTGAATAATGCTGCTCTGTTTTACAACCTCTACGTTCATCCAAGATAACACTTGTTTCTCAACCAGTTGAGCTGTCTCATCTGTTTGTGCAGCCATCGCTGAACCGAGAGAGAGTGATCCAGTAACAAGCAATGCAGCAAAGTATTTTTTGTTCATAGGAAATATCATTCCATTTATGGTTTTGGTGAATAGGTAACTGGCGCTAATACTACTCAATCAATGAGATTAAAAACATAGGGCGAATCGAGTTGTGAGGTTGATTCCACTGCCAAGGCTTCTGGGTAATCGTTTTCGTTACATTCTCATGTTGACTCAGTAGTTATTACAACTGTTAATTACATTTATGTTAGTAATATATAGGGCATAAATGCCCTTGGTAGAATGAATGAACTTTTGGCTTGCTGTAAATGATCGTTATGTAAGAGAGGGTAAGAAAATAAAGGAGATGTAAGGCGAGCACGTTACTATGATGTCAGTTTTATGAATAACATTTAAAGGATATTAGTAAAGGCGCAACAGGGTGCATTTCGCACGCGAAATCGTAAATATAGGTGTACAGAGATGAATACATTGTTTTGCATACTGTAAAATGATGAGTTCGGTTACAGTATTGATGATGTATTCTCAGTCTATATACTGCCCGCGCATTTATAAATACTGGTGATAGGAATGTCAAAAGCGAAAGTGCTCATAATCGAAGATGACCAAGAGATTGCGCGTCTAACTACACTTTATCTAGAAGCTGAAGGCTATGAGGTAGAGGTTGTCGATCAAGGTAACTTGGCGGTACAAGCTATTCGAGATGTCGAGCCAGATTTAGTGCTTTTAGATTTGATGCTACCAGGGCTAAGTGGCGCACAAATTTGTCGACAGGCTCGTGAGTTTTACAATGGTATTATTCTCGTATTGACAGCATCGGCTGACGAAATGAGCGAGGTAAGCTTGTTTAAGTTTGGTGCAGATGACTATGTAACAAAGCCGATTCGAGGCCATGCTTTGTTGGCTCGAATCGAAGCGTTATTGCGCCGTGCGTCGTCTAGTTCTCCATTAGAGAGCAATGAAGAGAAGACATGCGATATTGTGGTCAATACAACAATTCAAAGTGCGACTCTTTATGGTCAGGACTTGCAGCTCACTTCTGCTGAGTTCGAGATCCTAAATTTATTAGTGAATAACCTTGGGGAAGTGGTCACGCGAGATCAATGTTGCCAGCTTTTCCGTGGTATTGACTATGCGTTCAACGATCGCTCGATCGATATGCGAATCTCTGGTTTACGCCGTAAGCTGCGTAACCACGCAAAGGACAAACAACTGATTAGGACGGTAAGAAACAAGGGGTACATGCTTGTTTCGTAAAGATGTAATACGCAAGCTAAGAAATATTTCGATGTTTGCGCGGCTCTATATTGGGATTGTGACGGGGATGATCGCAACGATCTATCTGTTTCTCAGTTTAGGTGAAGGGCACATGCGTCGTACAGAGATTGAAACGTTTCTCAACGACGGAACCTATTTTGTTGAGCAGTATATTCATCAACGCAACCATCCGACATCACTATACAGAGAGCTAGACAAAACAGGCTATCAGCAGTTCTACATTTTTAATCTTCGACTTATTGAAAACTGGGATAGCCAAGCTCCATGTTCGGACTGTACTCACTTCACGACACTGAACGGTGTTCCCATTTACCTCAGCGATCGCAATCTCTACTCGGCGGTATTTCAGCTTCCAAATTCTAAGTACAGCTTTGTGTTTAGTGAGGTTGGTGAGTTTTTCTCACCTAGTATAGAGTGGTATGAAGATTCTGAGAGACACTTTCTGATTGCATTGCTCATTGCTGTCATTATCGCGATTGGGGCGAGCATCTATCTACCAGTGCGCCGCTTTCAAGAGCGGATAGAGTTGTTGGTGGAAAAGCAGCAGCAATTTGGCCGAGGTAGACTCAGTACTCGCTCTGATATGGATGATATTCATCCCGTGTCAGAATTAGCTAACAGTTTTAATCTGATGGCGGAGGAGATCGAGAGTAAGGTAAAGCAGAATCATATATTTGCTCAAGCCATTCCTCATGAAGTTCGAACGCCATTGAGTCGGATTCAACTCGCGACCGATCTATTACGCAGGGGAGCGTCGGCTGAACAGCAAGTTCTGTTCGATGATATCGACGGCTATATTGGCGATATCGACCAGCTTACTTCTGAAATTATTATGCTCTCTAAGCTGAACGTTATCGACAGCGCGTACTTCGATTTGATAACCACAAGTTGTGACTTAGTTGACCACTGTTTGGATCGCATTCGCTATTCAAAGATCGAGAATGTTGAGTTTGAGTCGTTGGTTATCAATAGCTTTGCAACCAAATGCGACTGCACTATGGCGCGACTGGTGCTGGACAATATTCTAAAAAATGCGGGGAATTATACGCGTGATAAAGTTTGGGTGACGCTGGATGAGAACTCCGAGAGCTGGCTGATACAAATCGAAGATAATGGTGACGGAATTCCAGAAGATAAACGCGATGAAGTCTTGTTGCCTTTTGCGCGTCTTGACCAAAGTCGAACCGCAAAAACAGGAGGTTTTGGTCTAGGATTGGCAATAGCCAATGCTGCGGCGAAAAAAATGCGATGGCAGCTTAAATTAGAGGACAGCGTTTATGGCGGAGCAAAGTTTATTATTATTGTTCCTAAACGTAAGGCAGACAGTAATTCCTGATTTAGAGTTAATATTCAAAATAAATGTTCTCGTAAGTGTTTTTTGAGTTTATTTTATACGTTTAAATGCCAGTTTTTTCGCTCGGAATAAATATTTCAATCTCAATGACAAAAAAGGAGGGGTAAATATTTCCCCTTTCCTCATACTCTAATTATGCAAGCTTGTTTATTATTTGCGCGTTAAACCGTAAATAGCATGGTCGACAATTCGTCCATTTAAGTTTTCGCCTCGAGTAATGATTCCCTCAAGCTTACAGCCAAGTCGTTCACAAACTGCTCGGCTTGCCGTGTTTTCGACCGCTGCTGAGATCTCCACTTTCTCCATATCTAACTCGTCAAACGCTATCTGAGTGAGCTTGCGGACGACTTGCGTGACAATGCCTTTCCCTTGTTGAGGCTCAGATAGCCAATAACCTATCGTTACCTTTTTTAGATTGTGGCAGATCGTGTTGAAGCTACAATTTCCGACGATGTTATCTTGATAAACAATCGCGCAAGTCATGCTTTTCCCCTCGGCATAGTCGTGGAGTGAGCGTTGGATAAATATACGAAAGTCTTGTTCAGTTTTACAATGAGGTGGCCAAGCTAGCCATTGGCTTAAATATTCAGTTTGTGCTGATACCAGCTCTGCATAATGAGAAGCAAAGCTTTCTTGTACTAGTGCAATAGAAATATCGTCGTTGATTTTTATTTTAAACATCGTGTCCTCATTAACAGCATTAAGGTCATTATACTTTGGTACTAGTTTGCTCTTTATACCGTTATCTGTCTAATTTTTATGCAAACTGTGGCACGGAAAGTTCGTTATACGTTATTCATGTCACGAAACTCAATAAACCTTACATAATTTGTGACTATATACTCAAGTAATCGATTAGTATTGGCCTCCAATAAATATAAAAACGATAAAAACTAGGCTTAATTGATGAATTTGTACTGCCAAAACGTGACGGTAGATTTGCGCAAAGCGCTATTTGGTATTGCTAAGGCTCTGGATAATGTCGGTTTCGAGAGCAAGCACCATGGACAAAGAGTCGGATACATCGCGTATCGATGTGCACTGAGTGTAGGTTGGGAAGAAGAGCAAGCCCAACTCGCATTTTCACTTGGACTCATCCACGATTGTGGTGTGTCTCAGATAGATGAACAGCTCAGCCTTATCGCTGGCTTCATTCCAGACTCTACGCATCACCACTGTAAGAAGGGTTATCAGATACTTAAAGAGTGTCCGGTACTCTCTATCTTTGCTAAACCTGTGTTGTATCACCATACACCGTGGAATGAACTGAAAGACTTACCTGTTAGTCAACTAGAGAAAGAGCTAGCAGCTGTTGTTATGCTTGCGGATCGAGTTGACTATCTATGTGGTGTCGCATCGGCTGACCGCTTCGGTAACCTCACTCCTGCCGGCAAGGCGTACATTATTGAGCGCTTAACTGAACAAGCAGACCTTCTGTTCGAAACTAACCTTGTTCAGCATATGTGTGAGCTGGTCGATACCGATGATTTCTGGTTCTCTATGGATGTGTCATACATCCAGATCATGAGCGATAGGTTTAAACCAGTCCCGTTCTTTTCTCAGCAGATGTCACTAGATGAGACGGTCGCTTTCGCGGAGTTCATCGCTAACGTAGTTGATGCCAAGAGCTCTTTTACGTTTAAGCATTCATTGAAAGTAGGGCAGTTATCAGAGTATCTGGGTAAGCAGTTAGGCTACTCCTATACAACACAGAGAAAGCTCTATTTGGCCGGGCTCGTCCACGATATTGGTAAATTGCAA
Organism: Vibrio sp. D420a; assembly: GCF_030248625.1. NCBI lineage: Bacteria > Pseudomonadati > Pseudomonadota > Gammaproteobacteria > Vibrionales > Vibrionaceae > Vibrio > Vibrio sp. D420a. The sequence continues at coordinate 61,416 of NZ_JAHGAN010000005.1, forward strand.
ACGCCACGAGAGATCCTACATAAGCCAGGAGCACTTACTCCTGAGGAATACTGCTGTATTAAACGCCATGCGACAGATTCGCGCTTTGCTTTGCATGAGCTATTTAGTTCGCCACAAATCTGCGAGTGGGCGTCTAACCACCATGAGCGCCTAGATGGCTCGGGCTATCCCATGGGGAAAACGGCAGAGCAGCTCGATAAACCAAGTCGGATTGTTGCAGTTGTTGATGTATTTCAAGCGTTGACTCAGTCTCGTCCTTATCGTCCAGGAATGAGCTTAGAACAAACGTTGGCGATATTGGATGATCATGTGCAGAACCACAAACTCGACGCTGAAGTATTCAGCTGCTTGAAAAAACACGCGCAATACTGCTTTGAGTTGTCGACTGACAAGTGCAGTGATGCACAGGCCACCGCAGCTGAATATTAGTCTAGCGCGACGATGTTTTTCCGCACGCCTTACATATAAAAGTCTGTTCTTACAGCGGCTTACAGCTATTGCTGCTCTTTGATGGTAATCTTTACTATTCAGTTTAGGAGAGGTGTTGTGTTGAATAAAACATTGCTTGTGTTGTTGGCTCTATTGATGAGTGCGGTATGGGTTTCATTCTCTGACGAGCTGGGGCAACTCGTCGATCGCCCGAAGAATGTCGATTACACAAAACTTGAACAGCTTGTAGAGAAGAAAACGACCCGACAGGAAGTGATTGAGTTGTTGGGTGAACCGAAACAAAAGCTCAATAAAGAGTATTCGGTCTCCTATCTGTATGAATACAGTGATCAACTTATCGCTCTGACCTTTCATGAGGATGTGTTGTTGTTCGAAGAAAGAGCTGAAAACGATGGCCGCTATGACTTTAAGTTGGTTAAGTAAATTAAGTTGGTTAAGTAAAGAGCCAAATTGGCTAAATAGCGGACCTAGCTGGTTAAATGATGGAACATGAAAGTTGGAACAAATCGCGTAAAAACACAACGTGGACGTTATAAAGTCACGTTCTGCTACTTAATTATAGTTATTGGGATTGTTTTAATTCGTTGGACCTATGTGCCCTAATACGTATTCCTAAGAGAAGCGACAGTGAAAATTGTCGCTTTTTTTATTTCTGTTTTCCGATAAATCCCATTAAATTTGAGCGAATTGATGCATCTTTGACCGCGCGATCGTTTGCCTTTAAAAATGTGATGAAAGTCTCATTAAGTTGTTTATACTTCTCTTCCGGTTTTAAGCCGGTGCTTAGCCAATACAAGCCGTCACATGGATATGTGAATGACCCCACGGACCGGACCAGCTGCGTTCCACTGCTTGTATAAGGTGATCTTACATGAACAATTCGTTGTTACATTCGTTAACGTTGTTAACGCCCTCTTCGCGTAGCGTATTGCTTGCGATTCTTTGTCCTTTTCCTTTGATGTCATTCGCTTGGCTCATGTTCACTCTTTAAGGATTTCTAGGACAATTTTATGAATATTTTATTTGGTTTTGTTGGTGTTTTCGCACTAATTGCTTGCGCGTACTTGCTATCTGAGAGCCGTTCGGCGATCAACTGGAAAACGGTAATCCGCGCTTTTCTACTTCAAATTAGCTTTGCTGCTCTAGTGCTGTATTTCCCTTGGGGGCAAATGGCATTAACTAGCTTAAGTAGCGGTGTATCAAGCTTGCTTGGTTTTGCAGATGCGGGTATCTCATTCCTATTTGGTGGCCTTGCTACTGAAGGGTTTATTTTCGCAGTGCGTGTACTTCCTATCATTATCTTCTTTAGCGCGCTGATTTCTGCACTTTACTATCTGGGTGTGATGCAGAAAGTGATTCAAGTTCTGGGTGGTGCCGTTCAAAAACTATTAGGTACCAGTAAAGCAGAGTCTTTGGTTGCAACGGGTAACATCTTCCTTTCTCAAGGCGAGTCGCCACTTCTTATTCGTCCTTTCTTAAAGTCAATGACTCGTTCAGAGCTATTCGCAGTGATGGCTGGTGGTATGGCATCGGTCGCTGGTAGCGTGTTAGGGGGTTATGCTGGACTTGGTGTTGAACTTAAGTACCTTATTGCAGCAAGCTTCATGGCCGCGCCGGGTAGTCTTTTAATGGCTAAAATCATTGTGCCAGAGCTGGGCACACCGAGTGACTACGATAATATTGAGCTGGACAAGGCTGATCAGAGCAACGTCATTGACGCGTTAGCGAGTGGCGCAATGAACGGTATGAAGGTCGCTGTTGCTGTTGGTACTATGCTGATTGCTTTCGTGAGTGTTATTGCAATGGTCAATACAGGCCTTGAGAGCCTAGGTGAAACCGTTGGCTTTACTGGTATCACGCTACAAGCTGTATTTGGTTACCTATTCTCACCATTGGCTTGGGTTATCGGCATTCCAAGCGATGAAGTGCTAATGGCAGGTTCTTACATTGGTCAGAAGATCATTATGAATGAGTTTGTTGCTTTCATCGATTTCGTCGAGAACAAAGCGTTACTTTCAGAACACAGCCAAGTGATCATCACTTTTGCATTGTGCGGCTTTGCGAACATCGGTTCTATTGCGATCCAGTTAGGTTCTATCGGTGTTATCGCTCCTGAGCGTCGTGCTGAGGTAGCAAACCTTGGTCTTAAAGCGGTTGCAGCAGGCACATTGGCTAACCTAATGAGCGCATGCTTGGCGGGTATCTTTATCTTGCTTTAACCTGCGGTTACTCTTTCTCTCAGTTGACGCCTTTATGACAATGCGAGAGCCGTAGAGTAGAACCATATATGTATTTAACGGGCACTTGGGGCTTTTCTCCCTAAGTGCCCGTTTTTTGTTTTCGTGTTGATTGTTCTGGAAAACTCAGTATCGCTCGTTAGGGGAATAGTGGGGTGAATCCATCTCGTATATACTTCTAAGGTGCGTCATCCCCAAAGCATTGTTTTATCGCGTTATTTAAGAAAGGCTTTTTATGAAAACAAGAGTATGTGTTGGTTTGCTGGTTGCTATTTCATTAGTCTCCGCTCTGATTTTTTTGTTGGCAGGTGATAGCCACTTTCCAGTGACGCAATGGCCGAAAGAAGCGTATCTAGGTTTGGTATTTAGTGTTGTTTGGGGTGGTGGCGTGATGGCGAGTGTTGCTTACGTTTTCTCCGCGATGGTTTTTGTCACGGTAGCCGTGGTGGGTTATGCCATTGGTTACAAGATTGGCAGTTACTTACCGACTTCTAGCGATGCGAAATAATGCACTGGTTCGATAGACTCCGAATATATTGGTATCACCGAAAGCAATCGAAGCGCTGGCCTAAAGACGGCGCGCGTTCTCTTGGTTGGACCGACCGAGATTCACAACATGCTCGTTTTTCTGCGATTGCTAGTAATGTCGAGTTTGATGGACAGACGGTACTTGATCTTGGTTGCGGTTATGGCGATCTGTATCCGTTCTTGACGGCACAATACTCGATACCTTCTTATCTTGGGGTTGAGCAGCATGCGGCGTTTTATCAGCAGGCCAAAGAGCGATATCAAAACGCAACCTGTGCCTTTACACGTGGCGATATCAGCACGATTTCTTTGAAGCCATATGATGTGGTTGTCGCGAGCGGCTCGTTGAATTACGCATCTAAAAACAAACACTATCTGACTTCAATGATCACAAGAATGTATACGTTGGCGAATAAAACGGTGGTGTTTAATTTGTTAGACAAACATTACTATCCAGCTCGACAATTGCTCGTCAGTTATCACCCACAAGGGGTTTATCGATTTTGCAAAACGCTCTGTGAAGATGTCGCGCTGATTGACGGCTACTGTGATGGTGATTTTACGATTGTAATGAACAAAGCGAAGTGAAGAGCAAGCGGAAATAACGGAAAAGTAATCACCCAATGAAACAAACCCAAGCAGATGATGCTTGGGTTTGTTGTATAGACTTGAGTGCTGAGCAACTTTAAGTCGAGTCCTTAGTGTGGCTTGTTCTCCACTAAACCGTAAGGCAGACTTTTGAATACTTCCGGATGCTTTTGGAAGGTTGGCGCTTCATTCACTTGTTGCCAATCGAGCAGCATAATCGCCAGTACATTTCGGTGCTCACCATACTCTAAATCAAAATCACCTGTAATGGATGGAATCATACCTTGCTGTTTGTCGATAGACGCTTGTATTGCCAGACGAGTCTTCTCTACAACTGGATCATCTTCTAAGCCTGCTAATAAGAAGGTTAAACCAACCTCGGCAATCACATCTTCCTTGGCACGTAACAGTATTGTGTCGATATTTTCACGAAAGTAATCGTAGATCCATTGGTGCTCTTTTTCACTGACTTGATGTTGGTAGTATTCTGAATCACCAAAAATGATGTGTGTCATCCCGTAGATTTTATTACCAAACTGTTGTGTAGAGAGCTTTTTGTCCTGATCGTCAGGGTAAGCGGATTTGAATGTCTCGACGAACTCATCAACCACATCTTGTTCACCTAGTTGTCGTAACCAGTACACTTGATTTGCTAGCTGTGCAGCCCAAGCTTTTACCATCTCTTCGTTGGTTGCGTACTTAGAAAAATCGTAGCGGTGGATGACTTCTCTTAGTTTGGCATCGTTTTTATGTTCTAACCCATACTCGTTAGCGCGAGCCATTGAGCCGAGTAGATCAACTCCTAAGAATAGATATTCTGGCATATGCTTAGTGATGTTGTAGCGACGAACGCTACGCTCATCTTCTTCATCAACATACGACGCAATGCGCTTTTCTGAGTAGAGAACAATTTGTTCTTGGGTGTAAACCTCATTAGAAAGTCTGCTCAGCTTACTGGCAACGCGTGCCATGTCACTCCAAACTGCAGCCGCGTACTTTTCATCTTGGGTTTGTCGAAACATACGAACACCATAGTGTCCCTCTTTAAATGCAGGGAGCGTATAAAGTTGGCTTTCGTAAGTATTTCGAATGATATCAGCAGAAGCTTTGAAGCTTTGTTGTTGCGATGAGTTGAGTGTGCTTTGGGCGGTATTTTGTTGCGTTGTATTCTCAGCAGCTGCATTAGACTGCGCATAGGCGCCAGCAATAGCGGAGGTCGATAGCAAAATACAGAGTGTTATTGTTTTTAGCTTCATATCAAAGGTACCGAGCAGAGGGAGAGAGCTCAAAAATAGCACTGAGCTATATAATGAATGTAAGTGTTTGGTCAGCTTGTTGTTATTTTTATAGCTCAAGAAAACCATTTAAAGCAAAGTGATAACTCCAATAAATGTTTATTGGTGATGAAAAGCTCACTATTCGCATGCGGTTTTTGCAAGTTATAGATTTTTGGCCTGTTAACTGCATACTAAGAGACAAACTAAAGCAAAAAGTAGTGATTGATGTTTATTGAGCCTTATTTCTTGGCAATAAACATACAATAATAGACAGAGCAGGGGGAACGAATTATGACGAATCGTTCAAGTAAGCAGTGGTCTGCCAGGATATTATCTTGTTTATTTTTGCTAACGACCATCAGTGCGGTCGAATTTTTTCATCAAAAGCAGATAACTTTCTTAAAGAACGAAGCCTTTGCAGAGGCTCAAAAACAACTAGCCGTCGTACGATCACGCATTGAAGCGGTGATCGTGACCGATATGTATCTTCTTAACGGTATGTCCACACAAGTTGCTATTGCCCCCCAAGGCAGTGTTGAGGAGTGGAACAAGATCGCAGACAGCATTATTCAAGATGGTTCGCATATCCAATTGATTGGGTTGGCACAAAACGATGTACTTAGCTTCGTATACCCGATGGAAGGTAACGAAAGCATCCTAGGAATTGATTATCGAGACCATCCAGAACAGTGGCTTTCGGTTGTTTTAGCTCGTCAACTTGGAAAAACCTTCATCTCTGGCCCCGTAGAACTCTTCCAAGGTGGTTGGGCACTGATCACTCGAACTCCTATCTTTATGGACCCTCCCTTTAATAGAGAGTATTGGGGAGTATCAAGCGCGGTTATCAGTTTGGAATCCTTGTTAAAAGACGCCGGTGCTGAGCAGTTGGAGAGTCGCTATCATTTTGCTATCCGAGGCTTCAATAGTGCGGGAAAAGATGGTGATGTTTTCTATGGTGATGAAAGCGTTTTTGAATCTGCATTTGCTACTGAAATGGCGAGCTTCCCATATGGTGGTTGGTTTTTAGCTCTGTCAGGTGAAGAGAAGGTACTGATGGATGTGTCCTGGGTACGCATAAACATTATGCGGATTATAGGCTATTCCGTGTTGCTTTTGCTCTCGCTAGCCTTCTTTACTATCTATCGCCTCTATACCGTCGCTCACGGGCGTGCAATGCACGATGAACTGACGATGTTGCCCAACAGACGTTATTTTATGTACAGCCTTAAAATGGCTTTCAGAGATGCTAAGAGTAGTGGCTCAGAACGTTTTGCGGTGATGAATATTGACCTGGATGGCTTTAAGTCAATTAATGATACCTATGGGCATGCGGCAGGCGATAAGGTACTGGTTGAGGTTTCAAAGCGTATTCGTACTGTACTTCGAAGCTCTGATATCGTGGCACGTATGGGGGGCGATGAGTTCCTGATTTTACTGCCACGAGTGCATGATGATCAGAATCTACTTTCAATCCGCAGCAAGCTAGAACGAGATATCTGTCTGCGACCCGTTGAGTTCGATGGGCAGGAGATTGCTCTAAATGCCAGTATTGGCTGGGTAGCTTACGCCGAGGCGTTTAATGACGTCGATGAGCTACTAAAAGCCGCTGATGAAAAAATGTACCAGAGAAAGCGCGCAAGTTAATACAAGTCGAATTAGAATTTAGTTGCTGAATTGGGTTAAAAGCCTCAGAATACCGCGCTTCGTAACGCGATGTTGGTCATGATTTAGCGTTACACAGCCCATGCGAACCTCGCACTGAGCTTACCTTTTCGTTAACTGAGACATTATTCTATGAGTTTTACCTCCCTAGGCCTTTCTGCTCCTATTCTAAAAGCGATTGAAGCACAAGGTTATGACAAGCCATCACCTATCCAAGAAAAAGCGATTCCAGCCGTTTTGAAGGGAAAGGATGTGATGGCAGCCGCTCAAACTGGTACAGGTAAAACAGCTGGCTTCACGCTCCCTATCCTTGAGCTTCTTTCTAAAGGCCCACGCGTGCGTGCTAATCAAGTACGAGCTTTGGTTTTGACACCGACTCGCGAGTTGGCTGCACAAGTCAACGGTAGTGTTGTCAAATATGGCATCAACCTACCTTTGAACTCATCGGTAGTATTTGGTGGCGTGAAGATTAATCCACAAATGCAGAAGCTGCGTAAAGGTAGTGATGTATTGGTTGCAACACCGGGTCGCTTGCTTGATCTTTATAACCAAAATGCAGTGCGTTTTGATCAGCTAGAAATCTTGGTATTAGACGAAGCTGACCGAATGCTAGACATGGGTTTTATCCGTGATATTCGCAAGATCTTAGCTTTTCTACCTAAAAAGCGTCAAAACTTACTGTTTTCAGCAACATTCTCAGATGAAATTCGCAGCCTAGCAAAAGGGCTAGTGAATAACCCTGTCGAGATCTCAGTGAATCCAGCAAACTCGACGGCGAAAACGGTAGAGCAGAGCATTTATCCTGCCGACAAGAAAAAGAAAGCGCCAATGTTGGCCAAGCTTATTAAAGATAATGATTGGCAGCAGGTTCTGGTGTTTAGCAAAACAAAACACGGAGCAAACAAGCTGGCTCGTTTTCTTGGCGACCAAGGTATTACTGCTGCGCCAATCCACGGCAACAAGAGCCAAGGTGCGCGTACAAAAGCACTAGAAAATTTTAAGACAGGTCAGGTGAGAGTCTTGGTTGCAACGGATATTGCTGCACGTGGTATTGATATTCCTCAACTACCTCAAGTGGTTAACTTTGACCTTCCTCATGTCTCTGAGGACTATGTACACCGTATAGGACGTACAGGCCGTGCGGGTGAGGTGGGTAAGGCTATTTCTTTAGTGTGTGCAGATGAAGCTTCAGAGCTATTTGGTATCGAGCGCCTTATCCAGCAAGTTCTAGAGCGTCGTGAGCTGGAAGGCTTCAACCCAGTAAACAAATTGCCAGAATCTAAGTTGGATACACGCCCGATTAAGCCTAAGAAACCGAAAAAGCCTAAGAGGCCAAAGACAGAGCATTCGGATGGCCAACGTTCATCTGACAATGCTCGTGGTCATAAGCCCGTGGGTAAGAACAAACGCCATGCGCCTGGCACAGGCCCTGCACCTAAACGTCAGCCGGATACAGCTCATAAAGCGCAAGGTGGTGATGATGCCTCTGTTAAGAACAATGGGAGCAATTTTAAGCGTGGCAAAGGCAAGAAGCCGGCGAATGGTACGGGTTCAAACTCGAAGCCTGTAGGTAACGGAAAGAAGCCATCATCCGCGAAACGCAGCGGTGGTAAACCTAACCAAGCGGGTCAAAGTAAATCGGGTTATGGCTCAAGCTATGGTCCTAAGGGATCAGCAGGTAAATCGAATACGAGTAGTCGCAGCAAGCCAAAGTCTGGAACTAACAACAAATAATAAGCTCGCAAACAGCCTGTCGCTAACCTAACAAACAAGAACGCAAACTGATTTAATCATGTTTGCGTTTTTTTTGGTCTTTAGAGAATAGGCTTTTCTTTCAATATATTACTTATTGTTTATGAATTTTGAAGTTGGTGAGCGTTGAAAAGCTGTTTAAAGAGTGTTTATTGGTTCTCAGTAATAACAACATAATCACTAGCGTTATTAGTATTGGTTGCAAAATGCAATTTCAAATTGCAAATTACGAAGTCATAAACGACCAATAAGTGTGCTGATGCGTAGTAAAATGGGGTTTTAAAAGTTGGCACGCATAGTGCATTAGTATAGGTGACCCTTCTTAAGCCGAGGGTCACCTAGCCAACTGACGTTGTTAGTGAACCTTTATTGTTCACACAAAATATATAGCCAATCACGTTTATTGTGGTTGGTTTTTTTTTGCCTGCAATTTCTAAGTTGATGCTTTGGCAATGATTAATTTTCACCACATTTTGAGTAACAGCTTGGCTGACGTGGACACTCTCCACCTCGAGAACAAATAAGTCTCGCCTCTGTTTCTATCCCGCGTTCAATCCAGTTAATGTTTAGAATCTTCGCGATGGTCGTAAGATCCTTCTTGATATTGCGTGGAATAGCGACCGACCCGCCATTGTTTACACAGGAAGCTTTTAGCTGTTCTGCAATTTCTCGCGAATTACCACCTTGCGCATCAATAGCTGGATTGAGGTCGATGCCTGCACACAATACGCGGTTATTACCCGCTGGGTCCGTCATATTGATGGATTCACAACAGTAGATTCGAGGCTCGTCGCCCACATTCAAAATTGAAATCTGAGCAGAGCTGCCATCTCTAGGTTCCGATAATCGACGAAAAACTGCCCAGTGCTGACATGGGTCGGCTACCGTTCGCATGTTACCCCACGGAAGTGGGATTCCGTTACCTCGATACACCGCCTTGAGTTTCCCTGGACCGTAAGCATCAAAGTAGTGCCAGTGAGGGTAGGGCGATACTACAGTCATTCTTCGCATCGCAACAGAGGGGGAAACCCCCGCTCTTTTGTGGACGTCGATTTCATAACCAGTTCTGTCCAGTAGTTGTCTGAACGGCACTTTAGGGCAGAGTAGAGCGCCAGCAAAGAAGCTAGACTCAAAGTCTCGCCACGCTTGTAGGATGTCTTGAGAGTTAAGCTGTGAAGACGTTTTGCTTTGGGCATCGTCCCAAGTGTTGTTATTGCCCACAGACAGCACACTCTTTAGCCCCTCTTTGCTGTGCAAAATACAATGGCCAATGTAAACAGCAAGGTCATACTTGAGGCGGGTTGGATATTCTTTGAGTATCTCATTGAGATAAATGGTGCCAGGAGGCTCAAAGAATGACGTGACGAGCTGTTTTGCGTTTATCCCTAGTTCATCCACCACATCTTGAGGAGTACGTGTTACCCAGCGAATCTGTATTCCTAACCCACGAGCAATATCGATAAGGTCTTCAACGCTTAAGTTGAGCCGTTTCAGTCCAACTTCTTCGGCTGCACGTTCCAAATCTGGAAAGTGGTTTTGGTTGCTTTCTTGATGCGCTCGAATGAGTAGGTGAGCAAATTGCCGTCCAGAAATGCCCGTTTGTGAGAGCATTTCTGGAATGGCAATCTGAAGAATGTCATTCGAGAATAGGAAACTCGGCTCTAAAGCCATTCCGCTTATTCCACCACGATTTCCCTTGTCGGGGGTTATCGCTTGCTGTTCTGGCTCATCGTCCAAAAACCAAGTGGGATTTTTCTGAAAAACTTCTGCGATCACCTCGAGCATATCAATACTCGGGACGCGTTTCCCTCGCTCAATCATAGAGAGATAAGAGACCGAAGGCGCGTACTCCGGATTCACTCTAATGCAACGAGCAGAGAGATCTTCCATGGTTAAATGGTTGCGTTTCCGTAGGTTACGTATCTTCGTACCCAAGAAATGAGACTGACGAACTAAACTTTTTGACAAGGCCATATTTGTAAAATTCACATTGTAAAATTTTTGTTGTGAAATTGTAGGTAAAAAAGCGCTAGTCTACAAACTAAGCAATTCACAAAATGACGAAGAAATTAAACGTTTGTTTGGAATAATTGCTCTAGGACACACATTTGCTATGAAAATCGATGATTTTTCATCGGACTGGTCAAGAGGGAAAGACTATGAATATGCTGACATTCGATAAAACTGAAATCCAAAAACAATCTAAGCCATTTATCGCTGAAGCTGTCTTTGCCGTGGAGACGCTCAGTGCAAACCAGCAAACGGAAAAACAGATTAAAGCAAAACAGCTACTAGACCGTCTGTTTCCACTAGAGAATGGTTCACATCAAGACGTAACCAGCTATGTAATCGATTACCGTCATATCATGGCATATTTCAAAGATGGTCAACACAGCGGACTTAAACATCCTAAGCAGTTTGTTGCCTACATGGGCGAGAAATGCGACCCAGATTCAATTTTGTTCCGTGATGGAAGCGGTAGCCACCTTGAAGTAATGTTTGGTTGCCACAAAGGGACAGGGCGTATCGAACTGGTTGATATTGATGATATCCAGTTGGAAACTTGTACGACTTTCGGTCAATCACCAATGGAAGCGACTCAATCTGAACAGCGCGAAACCGCTGCCTTACGTCACTGGATCAGTCTGGTTCAAGGCGATGAGAAGGGTAAGCCGAAGGCATGTAGTGAAGACAAAGAATTTCGAGCAAAAAGTGGCGAAGATTACTGCTTAAATTACTGCTACAACATTTAAGAGCTTATAAGGGACACTGACAACGTTAAATGGCTAATGTGTTTCTAAGAAAAACAAAGCCCCGTCTATATTGATGGGGCTTTGTCGATTATTGAGGGAAAACTAACACAACCTAGGCCGTTACACAGTGCTTTTACACTTACAGCTTGAGAGTGACAGTCTTTAGAACAACAACCATTCGAGCAATAGTAATCAGCTTATAATGGCATAACTCGATTTCGCCCTAGAGACTTAGCTTCGTATAGAAGCTTATCAGCACGTTCGATCAATGAATCGGCCGTTTCGTTTGGCTGCAGCTCGGCAACACCGAATGAAGCGGTAATGTTACCCACTTGCTCGCCACTGCGACGATCTTTAATCGAAAGCTTTTCTAGAGAGCGGCGACTCGTATCAGCGATCTGACGTGCGATACGCAATGACTTATTAGGAATGATCATCGCGAACTCTTCGCCACCAAAACGGTAAGCTGAGATACCATCACGACACGCCATCTTGAGTTTACGCGCGATGCCTTTTAAGACGGTATCGCCAAACAAGTGACCGTAAGTATCATTGAAGGTTTTAAAGTGGTCGATATCCAGCAGTACCAAACACAGTGCTTGATCAGATTCGCACAACATCTGCAGGTCTTTATTGAAAGAGCGACGATTATAAAGAGTGGTTAGACTGTCAAAGAGTGCGTCTTTTTGCACCTCTACCAGCTGACTTTTTAGTTTACTGATCTCAGAAGTCGCGGCATTCAGTTGTGAATTCAGAAATTGGGTAGAGTGACGAATATTTTGTGATTCAGATACCAGCTGACGAACAAGAGACATCACCTCATCAATCGACATGCTGTTGTTATCGACTTGGGATAAGTCTTCGAAGCTCTTGTCGATCATTTCAGAGAACGCCGATGTATCGGTCAGTGTGTCGTTCATCGAACTCGATACTTCAGAAACCAACAACTCTAGATTGGCACGCAAATCATTAATGGTGGTTTCGGATTTACTCGCAACGTAGTCGTTGTACAGTTGCTCACCCAGTGCTGGTGGGCAGATACCATAATGTTCTAGCACGCCGTCCATGTCTTTGTTGAGTTGTGGAATGGCGTTGTCTACATAGGTGTACCACAAGGCGTAGTTTGCAGGTGTGGTGGACACTCTATTTTTCATCATAAGTGGCACCGCTTTTTTTAAATTTGCGGTGGATTTCTGAAATTCGTCTTTCTTCATTATTTTACTTGCAGATATATAAACCAGCTAAATCTAACGTGAACTCAAGATTAGCGGATTTTCGCTCTATTTGCTTTAAAAATTATACGATTAATGGATGCGGGTTATATAAATTACCCCATTTTCTTAGGGTTTTTGTGTTACTAAGTATTTATTGGGCAAGATATCACCAAAAGAGACTTTATGAGGTATTGGTTTGGTGAATGAAATAGGGTGAGAGTGATAGGGAGTATTTGACGAGCAGAAACAAAAAAGCGCCGGTCGAAACCAGCGCTTTAAAATCTTTTTAGCTAGAAGCTATTATTGAGCAACAACGTTAGCTGCTTGTAGGCCTTTTTGACCGTTTTCAACTTCGAAAGAAACCTTTTGGCCTTCTTTCAGAGTTTTGAAACCTTCAGAAACGATAGCACGGAAGTGAACGAATACGTCAGCACCGCCGTTATCTTGAGAAATGAAGCCGAAACCTTTCTCTTCGTTAAACCATTTTACAGTACCAGTATTTGTGTTAGACATAATTTGTCCCTTATTCAAAAAATTACTAAATTGTTGATTGCATTAATGCAATGCGCTGATAATTGAATTATTTAATATTGCTAAGAAATAAGGAAAAACTACTTACAAAAACGGGTAACGATTTTACTTGTCAATTTTACTTTGGTTCTAACTTAAATAACTCCGGCTAACAGAGCAAGAGCATGTTAACACAGTCTGCATCTTTGTACACACATTCATTACGAATTTGGCGACTTTTTTGCCGCTTAGGGCAGAAAAAATAAGGGCTTGCTGAATTTGCAGCGGTTACGTTTTCACTCTAATCGACAAACAAAAAAGGAAGCTAACTCGCTTCCTTTTCTATCAGTGTAGACGATACTAACGTTTAAAGTTAATTGCTTCTGATTTATCTAGGTTAATTTTGGTTTGCGCAGGCTGTGTTTCTGCGATCACTTTACCATGGCGCACTGAGTACTGAACGGGTACTTGGCGGCGTACAGCGTCAAAACCATTTTCAGCTGGAAGAATCAACAAGCTACCTGGTTTACCCACTTCAATGCCGAACTTGTCTTGGATATTCAGTGTGCGAGCAGAGTTTTTGCTGATCAAATCTAATGATTGGTTGATTTGATCGTAACCCATCACTTGCGTGACGTGCAGACCCATATGCAGGACTTGCAGCATGTTTGCTGTGCCAAGTGGATACCACGGGTCGAAAACATCATCATGGCCAAAACATACGTTGATGTTTGATGCGAGCATCTCTTTCACTCGAGTTACGCCTCGGCGTTTCGGGTAGTCATCGAAGCGGCCTTGCAGGTGAATGTTCACCAATGGGTTTGCAACGAAGTTGATGCCTGACATACGTAACAAGCGGAACAGACGAGACGCGTAAGCCCCATTGTAAGAGCCCATTGCGGTCGTGTGGCTAGCTGTAACCTTGTCACCCATCTCAAACTCGTGTGCAAGAGCCGCTAAGGTTTCCACGAAGCGAGACTGCTCGTCATCGATTTCGTCACAGTGAACGTCAATTAGGCGATCGTATTTGCGTGCAAGTTCAAATACATAATGAAGAGACTCAACGCCGTATTCACGAGTGAACTCGAAGTGAGGGATTGCGCCGATGACATCGGCACCTAACTGTACCGCTTCTTCAAGCAGCTCTTTACCGTTCGGGTAAGAAAGAATGCCTTCCTGTGGGAACGCAACGATCTGGATATCAACCCACTCTTTCATCTCTTCACGAACTTCCACCATCGCTTTGAGCGCGATAAGTGTCGGGTCTGAAACGTCAACGTGAGTACGAACGTGTTGAACACCGTTAGCAATCTGCCATTTCAGTGTTTGTTTCGCTCGCGTCTTTACATCTTCAATTGACAGTAACTCTTTGCGCTCCGCCCAGCGTTCAATACCTTCAAAAAGCGTACCTGAGATATTCCAGTTTGGTTCACCGGCTGTCTGAGTTGTGTCTAGGTGGATGTGTGGCTCACAGAAAGGAGTAACCGCAATGCCGCCTTGAGCGTCGAGAATATCACCTTGATGATCAATCTGATCATCATTGTCTAGAATGCGACTGAATTGACCATTTTCAATCAGAATTTGTTTCAAGCCATCTTGGTCTTGAAGCTTCGCGTTCTTGATCAATAAGGTAGTCATAGTTTTTCCTTAAGCCGTCTGAGATTTCAGAGCGTTTTTGTTCATAAGAGGGTTGAGCACTAGGTAGCTGATAGCACCTCCTAATACGGCGTTGATAGGAACAACACCTGGTAGGAAGTGACCTGCAGCAACACCAATTGCAATCGCGATAATGCCAGCCCAATTCACGGTTTGGAACTCTGCTTTTGCAAAATCTTTGTAGCGTTTACGGTTAGCAAAGAAATCGGCGATGATAACGCCACCGATCGGTGGAATCGCCAGCGATAGGAACGTTAGCCAACCTACAAAGTTGTTGTACAACCAAAGCGCGAAAATCGTACCAATGATGCCGTTCATGATCGACATTAGTGTACTTGAGCGACCGGTGATGTTTGAGAAACCTAGACCCGATGCGTACAGTGCGTTTTCGTTGGTTGTCCAAATGTTCAGACCTAATACGATAATAGCAGGAAGCAGTAGACCTTGAGCGATCATTACATCAGAGATGTCTGATTGGCCTGTCGCTGCTGCGCCTGCTGCGCCAAAGATGAACATTAGAGAGTTACCGATGAAGAAAGCGACCATGGTAACTAAAACTGCGCTCGCTGGTTTTTTACCAAAGCGAACAAAATCGGCAGTGAGCGTACCTGCACTAACGAAAGAGCCTACAACCATAGCCAACGCCATAGAGAAATCCATTGGGGTTTCTGGTTTGATAAGCTGAAGCTGTTCCAAGCCGCCAACGCTGTCTACAGCCGTCATCACTGAGTAGCCACCTAAGATTGCAATTGCAGGAACAGCAATCGCCGATAAGACCATCAAGGCTTTGATACCGAAGTACACTGTCGCCGTCATCAATAAGCCAGAAACAATAATTAGGGTGTTGGTATCAATACCGGTCGCTTTTTGCACAGGGATTGCGAACATTGCTACGCCAACGCCGAACCAGCCAACTTGTGTGCCGCCAAGGAGAGCAGAAGGAAGCCAAGAGCCTTTAGTACCAAAAGAGAATCGAGCGAGAAGGTGGGTTGAGAGGCCAGTAGAAGAGCCGATGTAGCCAAGAAAAGAAGTGTAAATACCTAGGATTAGGTTACCGATGAGAACGGCGAGGAAGAAATCATTGAAGGAGAGACCAGTGCCGAGTGAACCGCCTGTCCACATACTTGCGGAGAAAAAAGTCAAACCTAACATTACCATTGTTAATGAAGCGACTCCTTTCCTAGCCGATGTTGGAACCGGCCCTAGACTGTAGTTATTATCCGCAGCCATTTTTTACCTCCGCAATTTATAAATTAAACTAATTACGCTCGTCATATTTCAGACAAACGTGCGCATTATGGTGATATAAATCACATAGTCAATGTTATTTTTGTCATTAAGCTGTCTAAAAGTCAGTGTGGCAATATTATTTTCAATTAAAACAATTGCTTGTATGTTTGTGTTTTTTTTAATTTTTTATAAGGAAAACGTTTTCTAATAGAGGTTGTGTTTCTTTTGGGGTGGCTTAGCTATGAAAATTGGTTGTTATTGGAATGAATAGGTGTCTGTAAATTTCTGCAGAAATTTAGACAAAAAAATAGCCAACTGCAAAATGGCAATTGGCTTATATATAGTGTGAACAATGTAGGTTCACTAACAACGTCAGTTGGCTAGGTGACCCTCGGCTTAAGAAGGGTCACTAGTAGTATTGCAGGTAGTGTGCCAACTTTTACAGGCCCATTTTCGGCTGTTTTATATCAATTTGATGCGTATTTGACCGTTGTTTTTGCAATTTGCAATTCCAAATTGCGAATGGCACATAAATGCAATGTATTGAATAATAAAAAAGGCCAGCAAAACGCTGACCTTGTTGATTCTTAGTTTGTTGGAGCGTATCCGTTATATCGAGTAGAAGAAGTACAGCTGAGATTTCATTCGAATAATGATGCCACGAATTACATCTAAGAATGCCATAAAGCTGATCGGCTTCTCACCACTTACCCATGCAAGACCAACTGAGCCGACGGGAATGTCATAGCCTTCGGTTTCTTCAATCTTCAAACGAACGAAGTGGTGTTTATTCTGTAAGTTCTTGCCTGTCGTTGCTCGAACTGATTCATCGATACCCAGTAGCGTTGCTTGCGCTTCACCTGTTGCCTCAACAATGCCTTCCACCGTTGCAGAGAAGATTTTACCCGGATACACCGCTGTTGCGAACTCCGCTGGTTGACCCACTTTAATGTTACGAATCGCTTGGTGATTCACACGCATCAGTACGTACTTCTCTTCGGTGTACATCTGAATACGTGGCATCATCGATACACGCTGGCCTTCACGAAGAATGAAGTTAGTAACAAAGCCATCTGTTGGTGCGGTTACCTTAGTGCTCTTTAAATCCCATTCCGCTTGAGCCAATGTAGAGGTTGCCGTGTCTACGTCAGTCTGCTTTTTAGTGACATTGGTTTCCGCTTTTTGAATGTTTAGTTTAGCGTTTTCGGCATCTACCTTTTTCTTGCTCAGTTCGGACTTCAGTGTCGTCAGGCTGTGTTGCGCCAAATCGACAGTAGCTGTTTGCTGATCGATGTCCGATTCCGTAATCGTATGCTCTACCACGCTGTTTTGACGCAAATAGCGTTTAAGTGTTTTCTCTTGCAGTACAAGATCTGTTTTCGCGGACTCAATTTTTGCTTCTGTCGAATTGATGTCTTCGAGTGATGACTGATACGAAATCTTCGCGATATCGACTTCTTGACGCGCTGTTTCTAGAGCAACTTGCGCTGAATTAAGCTGAATCTTTGCCTTGTCACGAGCAATGACATATTTGGTGTCATCAATTTCATAGATCAGCTGGCCTTCTTCTACATCTTGGTTCGGTGTGATGTGAACCTTAGTCGTTTTACCTGACACTGCTGTGGAATCTGGTCGCAGCTGAATATGCGGTGATTGGACTACTGAGCCGCCCGATAGGTCCATCGGAGTATAGTTAATCAATCCAACCCATACGAACAGCAACCACGATGTACCACCTAGGTAAGCGAACGCTTTGGTTCCTTTGTTCCAAGGCATACCAACTAACCTAAGCAGATAAATGAAAAGAGCCCAAATAGCTAAACCTTCTAACATGCTGGCTTCTCCTCGTTGTTATCACTCTCTTGAGTTGCAGTTTTCTCTGGCGAAGGTGCACGCCAAGTATCCCTAAGATTGATAATTGCCTTTTCCATATCGACAAACGCGAGAATCACAGCCAGTACCCATACCCAATGCCAGATAAACCCTATCCAGGTGAGCGCGGTGATCAGCCCCAATTGGTGGTGCTCTTTGCTATGTGCTTTATTAATTGGCAATTCATGAACTCGCCAGAAACCGTAACCTGCAGCAGCAATAGTCGCGACAAGCACAATTCCTGCTACGACGTGAAGTGCTGTATCGGCACCGGTTCCAACAAACGGGACACTAAGAAGACTCATTGATAAACCCTACGTTAACTAAGAAACGCAATTGTGAGCTATGTCAGATATTATGGTTGCAAAGGTACAGATTATTTCTAAATTAGGTCAATTTTGATGTGATCTGTTATTTGTGATATTAAAATTGTTTCGTTTCTATGATGAATGGGTGGTTTTGTGCATAACGTTAACTTTTTGCGGGCTCTGGGTATTTTTAGTATTTATCAGCAAGTCGCGGCTAATGAGATGGCAAACATTGAGAGTTTGGGTATTCCAAGGTCGGTGTTTGATAACCCGATGAACTTGATACCTGTGACAGAAGTTGACGAGTGGTATCAGAACCTAGAGCAGCAGACACACAACCCAGACATCATTTTGCAGATAGGGCAAAAAGTTGATATTGAGAAAGCGGGACCATTAGCGAACTGGTTCTTCTCTGGGCATGATCTCGCTTCTACCATTCGCAGAGTAAACTTAAGCCTCCATTGCTTGCAGTCTGGTGCGTATCTCTATGGTGCGGAAGTAGGGCCGCTGATTAAATGGTGTTATGAGAACCCGGCGTATAGTGCGAAAGGTAAGGTTCACGACTCCATTCGGGTCGCTATTTTCATGACTAAGATATTGCGAATGTATCTTGGTGAAGACTTCAAACCTGCTGCGGTGTGTATTGCTGGCCATCGTAAAAATGTAGAGATTTACCAAGCGTACTTTGATTGCCCAATTCAATGGGGACAACCGAGGACTGAGGTGTGGTTGCCGAGTAATCTTAGGCTATCCGTTAACCAAGTTCGATCTGCTGGGCGTGCCAACCTAGCAATGAATTACCATGATTTGGACAACTACCTAAATATGCCCGATGCAGAAGATGAGCATAAGGTGATATACGAGATGATCAATTACAGCCGACATTTTGGTTTGCCAACGCTTGCCAAAGTTTCTTCTTTGCTTGGGTTATCGGAGCAGCAATTTCAGAGGCGACTGCATCGTCTTGGAGTTACATTCTCAACCATTACGGGTTACGCGTTGAGTAACGTGGCGGTTGAGTTATTGCGTTATTCCACGCCTATCGATGAGATCGCGACACGCCTTGGTTATACCAATACGGCGAGCTTCAACCGTATGTTTAAGAAACATAGAGGTTTAACACCTAAGCAGTATCGCGATCGTTTTCAGGCTCACTTCTAAGCGGCTTCAATGCTAAGCATTGTTGTTACTTTTTGGCGTATTACTCCAACGCGAACCGTAGGCTGCAGAATAGTCCGGTAAATCAATCTTACCTTCCAATTCAGGCACGGTTTCGAGTGGACCTACGACCGTTCTGTAAGGTAGCACTCCCGCCCACACAGGAATTTCGAGGTCAGACTCATCGTCGTTCACGCCGTGCTTACCGATTTTAACTGAAGCCTCGGTTAACGGAATGGCCAGCAGCTCTGTGGCTGCTAACTCTCTTGGGCTACTCAGACGCACTTCTTTTGTTCTACCTGGTGCTATCTGCTCAATGAAATGATTGAGCAGTCGGTCTTTCTCGTCGGCGTCGTCAATGGTCTCAAATGAACCAAATACCACTGCAGAACGATAGTGAGCACTGTGGTGAAAAGCTGAACGCGCTAACACCCAGCCGTCAAACAGAGTGAAAGTAAGGCAAGTCTGAGCACCTTTCTTTAATCCTTTAAGTAGGCGACTGTTTTTAGCGCCGTGGATATAAACATGGTTATCGACACGCCACGCTAGCATAGGGATGACCACCGGACCTTGCTCTCCCTCTAAGGCGATATGGGCAATAAGGCTTTCATCAATGATGTCGTATAGCTTTTGTTGTTCAAACTCCGCTTTGTGGGTTCCTTTCTTAATCGTTGTTCTGTTGGTTCTCGATAACATAATGACATCTCCATGATTGCTTTTTACTCAATCTAACGGTTAACTGGATACATAAATAGAGCCACTTTTGAAGAGTGTTTGGATCCAGTTATGCAGCCAATTGATATCGGAGACCTGTCATTAGATCTCAGTAAAACGACACGTCAGAACGCCTTGTTTCACGCTATCCGAGAAAAGATTGTGCGTGGGTTTTGGAGTAAAGGGAATAAGCTTCCTTCTACACGCAAGCTAGCTCTGGAGCTTGATGTCAGCCGGAATACAGTGATTTTCGCTTACGAACAGTTAGTGAGTGAGGGTTACATAGAAAGCCGCAAAGGAGCGGGCTATTTTGTTTCGATAGAACAGCCCGAATACTATTTAGGGGCTTCAGAAGCTCAATCGGAAACGGTAGGCAAAGAACCTAATGATGTGAATGGAAAAGCGCCTTTTGATGTGAATCAGGGCTTTGCGCCCGGCGTTCCCGATCTCCAAGCTTTCCCATTCGCTAAATGGCAGCGCATACTGCAGCGGCATGTGACGCGGTTAAACCTTGCAGGAAATCAGCAGGTTCAAGGGTCTATTGCGCTTCGAGAAGCCTTGAGTCATTACTTGGCGAGTAGTCGATCTGTTCATTGTGATTCTAGTCGAATCATTATTACGGTTGGTGCACAACAGGCGCTCTCAATAGCGTTGATGGCGACGCTTAAGGCGGGAGATGAAGTCTTGATGGAGGAGCCCGGGTACCGTCAGGTTCATAAGATCATCGATCTTTTACAACTCCAAATGCAGCCTGTTCCTGTGCGTGAGAAGCAAGGACTGTGTTTAGATAAAGTACTGGCGAGTCAAGCTCACGCGCTCTATGTCACGCCAAGTAATCAATATCCAATGGGTACGACGCTTACTACGGAGCAGAGGCTCAAGATCATTAATTGGGCAAAACAGAGACAGGCTTGGATCATTGAGGATGACTACGATAGTGAATTTCAGTTTGCTCATCGCCCATACACCAGCATGCAAGGGTTAGCGGGTAAGCTAGAGCAAGACGAACGGGTGATCTACGTAGGCTCACTCAGTAAGGTGATGTTCAACGGTTTGAGAATTGGCTACATGGTAGTACCTAAACAGTTGGTACCTCGTTGTTTAGAAATCAAAGACGCTATTACTGGCGACTCACCCACGCATACTCAGGAAGCGTTGGCGGATTTTATTAATGAAGGTGACCTGTTAAGGCACATTAGAAAAATGCGACGTCTATACAAGCAGAAGCATGAAGCGATGCTAACAGCATTAGAGCGTGAGTTCGGCCAGGATCTTGAAGTGATAAGCCAAGCGGCCGGATTGCATGTGACGGTGAAGTGGTATGGCGGGATTTCAGAACAAGATTGGAGTGAAAGGGCAGAGCGAGAAAACATTGTCGTGCGTCCGTTTAGTTTTTACGAATACACGAAAAACAGTAGCCGTAATTGGCGTGCCGTAGTTCTGGGCTTTGGAAACATTCCTTTGGAACAAATACCTCAGAAAATGCGCGCCATTGCTCAAGTTTTTTATCGTGAGTAATGGCGCAAAAAGTATCTCATTGTGAGGCGTAGGTGATTATTCCAGTGAAACGCGAGGTCGACCCAGCCAACGACGCCAAGGTAGCAGCAAGGCAGCAAACACGATGCATGCATAGAGCATTGACCAACTTAAGCAGATGAAGACTAAGGTACACAATAGCAGCGACAGCATTGCAATATATTGACCTGAACCTGACAGCAAGCGACAGGCTGCGAGCATCGCCAATAGGTACACTAACACAAAGATCCCGTTGGCAAGCTTGAGGAAAAACTCAAGATCTAATGAAGATAGTTCACCAATCACGCAAGACAGTAGTGCTACAACACCGATAGCAATCGTTGGGTAAAGTGGTGCCCCCCGTGTATTGAGCTGAGCCATTTTACCACTTGGATTGTGTTGACGAGCTTGAGCCCAAATCATGCGTGATAGGCTCTGCGTGTATAGGTTGAGACTTGCAAAGCAGGCAAAGAAGCCGAGCATGCTGATCACGGTTTTGAAGCCTGCACCAAATAGTTGTTCTGTGACCCATGGAATTGCTGTCGCATCAAATTCAGCGGAACCATACGCGCCCAATTTTAAAATCACCACTGAGCAAGCCCAGTAAACCAATCCCGCTACAAAGCAACCTGCGATGATAGCGATGGGAAAGTCTCGTTGCGGGTTCTTAAATTCTTCCCCCATGTGTGCGAATGCTTCAATACCAACAAAACACCAAAACATCACAGCCAAAGCAGAGCCGATTGCCCACATTGAACTTGAATCGACACTTGGAATCGCGACGTCAGCCATCCCGATATCTGCTTTCCAAATAAAAGCGCCGACGAGCGCGAGAATAGAGAGCGCAATGATAGTTTGCAGCCGACCTGAAGACTTGCTGCCTAAAAGATTCACAATGATCAGCAGTACGACAGTTAAAAACTGGGCACTGAGTGGTGCGTTTAGAGGCGCCGGAAGTAACTGCTGAGCAAATCCGCCAGCTAGAGCGATCGCCGCAGGGATGCCAACAGGAATCACACTTACAAATAGCCAAGCTACTGCCGTCTCCATACGTTGCCCAAATGCTTGGCGCACAAAATAGGCTGTACCGCCGGCATTGGGGTAGTGTTTTCCAAGAGCTGCGAAAGTGAGAGCAATTGGACAAATAGCAATGAACAGCAGCAACCAAGCTAATAACGATAATTGTCCTGCGATACCTGCGGCTATTGCGGGAATCATAAATAACCCAGTCCCTAGTAGGGTGGTAGAAAGCTGCCCTATACCGGAAAGCAGGGTGATTTCTTGCTTGAGTTGTGTCATTCGCCGTCCTTGAAGATTTTATCGTGGCTGGAGTGTTTTAAGGAATTCGCCAGCGCTATGTTTTATTGCAAAAGCATACTCCGTCATTACTTAGATTGCAGCTAGCGAAACGTCGTAACTTGGTGTCATTTTAACGGTGTTTTGTTTTTTAGAAGTGAAAGTGTCGGCTGTTCTAACGTTGAAATTTGTGTCAAATTAGGAAGTTGAAATAACTAGAACAATGGAAGTCGTGAGCACAATGGATAAATTTGATCGTCAAATCGTCGATATTCTAAAAAATGATGGGCGCTGCTCGGTCAGTGATATTGCCAGAGAAGTAAATCTATCGCGCTCGGCGGTCAATGCAAGAATGAAGAAACTTGAGAATGACCAAGTCATTCAAGGCTATTATGCGCGAGTCGCAGATTCGAATGCGTCGAAGAATGTATGCGCTTATATCTCGTTAAAGTTCGATCTCTCAAATAGTGACCACAGCTGCGAATCGTATGCACAGTCAATCTATCGAATTGATGGCGTTCAGTGGTGTCATTCTATTAGTGGTGAGACAGATATGATGCTCTATGTAGAAGTTGAAAGTATGGAACATCTCAATCGAATCAGAGATCAGCTGCACAACTATGCTGACCTACGCCAGCTGATGACGCACACGGTGCTCACTGAATTCTTCAATAAGCAAACTCAGTAAGGCTCTCATGTTAGGCAATATTAATCTTAATCTGCTGCGTTCACTGCATGTGTTGCTTGAAGAGTGCCATGTTAGTCGTGCTGCGGAGCGACTGCATATCACTCAATCTGCGGTCAGTCGCCAGCTCTCCCAATTGAGAGATCTGTGTAATGACCCGTTATTGGTCAGAGACGGCAATAAACTCATTCCGACTTCACGTGCTTTGCTACTTAAAGATAAATTGGACGCGCTGCTAGGGGAATTTGACCACCTTCTTGATGATCAGCCTTTTGATCCTAAAGAGTGGAAAGGGGAGTTAGTACTGGCGTCGAGTGATTATGTTGCTCAGTACATCTTGCCCAACATTGTTGCCGACGTTTCTGAGGTCGCGCCGCATATCAATCTCGCCTATCGGTTGTGGGATCCCAGTTACCTTGAATGCCTTCATGATATGGGGATTCACTTAGCATCTAGCATGTTTCCAACTAAACCAGAGCATGTATCAAGCATGAAGTTGGGTGAAGACAAATCGGTATGCCTGATGCGAAGCTCGCACCCTTTAGCACGACAAGAAACATTGAGCATCGATGATCTCGTTAATTTTGCGCATATTAAAGTGACGGGAGGCGGAGATAAAGACACTCAGGCTGACATCGCTTTAAAGCAGCTAGGGTACTCCCGAAGAGTGGCTTTGAAAGTACCGTTTTTCTCGGCGGCGTGTAACGTGCTAAACCAAGATGACTACCTGATGATTGTGCCCGAGCATATTGCTTACAACTTAGCTCGTCATCAATCATTGACCTACCGCTCATTGCCCTTTGAAACTGATAGCCATACCTACTGGCTGATGTGGCATCCTAAGTTTGATAATGATTCTGCTCACAAGTGGGTACGTGAGAAGGCGTATCTTGCTATGCAGAAATCCAGTTACAATATCAGTATGATTTCAAATCATAGCAATGATGATTATCTTTGATTTCAATTTATAGCTTGTTCAAATTAAGGTGACAACATAGTCAGCGAGGATAGTCTGCTCGCAGTAATTGAGTGTAGGAATGGAATAATGACAATAACGATTTGGTTTTCTTTATTAGCAATCTGCTTGTTGGGCGCGATGTCACCGGGGCCAAGCTTAGCAATGATTGCAAAACACAGCCTAGCTGGTGGACGAATGAATGGTCTTATCGCGGCTTGGGCACATGCGGCAGGGATCGGTATCTATGCGTTTGCCACTATTATCGGTTTGGCGGTCGTGTTAGAACAGTCGCCAATGCTATTTAAAGGCATTAGCTTAGCGGGTGCCGCTTACTTGGCGTATCTAGGTGTTAACGCGCTGCGATCAAAAGGTGGTGTGGCGGCAAAATTAGAAGGTGGTGAGCCTGTCACGTACATGCAGTCTGCTCGTGAAGCCTTTCTTATCTCAATTCTTAGCCCAAAGATCGCGCTGTTCTTTATCGCTCTGTTCAGTCAGTTTGTCGCTTTAGGCAATGAGCTGATGAACAAGGTAATCATCGTATCGACACCGTTGATTGTGGATGGCCTATGGTACACCTTCATTACACTGGTATTGTCGAGCCCGATTATTGTTGATCGTATCCGTTCGCAAGCCCAGTTGATAGATAGGCTATCGGGTGTGGTATTGATTCTATTGGCTGCACGTGTGGTATGGACAATCTAGAAAAGACGCTTTAGAACGCAAACAAAGGCTCATCATGTATTGTGGTGAGCCTTTTTTTGAGCATGGTAACTGGCTATGAGCTTACTTTGAGTTTGCCATAACAGTGCCAGACGCCATCATCTCACTAAGTTTGTGCATGTTATCTTCAAAGTATGGGTTGAAGGTTAAGCGAGCGTGATTTTTGTCCGGCTCTTGATAACCCCAAGCGGAATACCATGTTTCCTCTCCAGCTTGGCACTCCTCTTCTAGTCCTTCAACTTGACCATTGGAGCATATCTTCTCGCTACCGTTTACTCCGTAATAAGGGTTCTGTGGAGAGAACAGTAGCCCCATATGAGAGCCATTAGAGATGCGTTGCTCTGGTAGCTTCATACTATAACGTACCGCTCTTGGATCGCTTAACTCTTGCTCCCCTTGCCAAATCATCACGTTGCTTGGATTTGGCATCGATTGGCTAAAGGCATTTTCCACATATTGCGTGTCAATCACGCTGTCGCCTTCGCTCATCAATACAAATACCGGCTTGTCGTATTGTCCTTGCTGGAGATCGTTGCGCACAATCTCAGAGGTTTGGTAGTAGACCGATGCTCCATTCATTGGTAACGAGTTGTAGCGCAGCATATTGTCTTCAGGATCTTGATCGGCCCATGTGACAAAGTAGCTTGCGAGCTCTGCAAACTGCACGGCTGAAGAGTTCGGTTGAAACGCTGGAGAGAACAGCAGTAGACCGGAAATCGTATCGTCTTTCATCGCTTGTGAGGTAACTAGGTTGGCACCTGTTGAGTAACCTCCTAGCCACACCGAATCATACTCCTGTTGAAGCAGCTTGGTGTGATGAGCCACAACCCCTTGCCAGTCCTCTAAACTAGGCAACATTAAATCTGCAACACGGCTCCCGTGACCTGGTAGCAGTACAGTTCGCACCAGATAGCCTTGTTGAGCAAGGTAAGTCGCGACGTCGTGGAATGAGTACGGAGAATCGCCGAGTCCATGCACAAGGAGAACTGCTTCGCCGTTTGGTTGATCTGGTTGATATTCGGTTGGAGAGTTTAACTCAATCTCTTTTTGGTGGTCTTCTGAGACAAAGATACGGTGAGAAGCTAGCCATTGCTGTGTTTCTTTTTGGTAGCGATCAAAGCTATCTTGCTGATAAGCAGGGAGCTCACCAGATGCTTGATATGCGGGAATGACAGGTTCATGGGAGCAACCATATGTGCCCATTAATGTTAGCGTAAGCAAGCTTAATGTGATGATTTTCTTCATGTTGGGTTTACTAATCTATTTCTTTTATGTTGCTTGTCGAACAGTGGGCGCTGTGCCCACTGTGTTGCGCTAGTGCTAACTCATCTGTGGCTTATCGTTTGTTCGACAAGTCTTCGTATTCGCCTTCAATCACACCAGCATCTCGATTCGCTGAGTAGTGATTACTCATACGTGATGTAAAGCCTTGTTGGCTCATTTGCTTCTGAATTTTTTTCCCTGTGATTAGGGCAGCAATCGTTAGAGGGATAGCAAGCAGCAAGCTGGTAAATAGTGCGATAAGACCAGTGAAGAGCGCTGCAACAGTAACTAAGATATTTTTCATAATTCATTTCCTCTTTTTCTATGTTGTCACTCTAACAAAGCTTTTCTGAACGAAACATGAACGGTGTTCAAAAAAATCTTTGAAAGTCATATTGACCTAGGTGTGTTTAATTTTAGTCGTCTTTTGTAGTCATAAATACGCACTAAAAATATGGCTATGTAGCTTTTCTATTATAAAACAATGAGTTAAAAGTTGGCATGGAAGGTGCTCTAGGGAGTAGGAAAAATAAATCATTGTGAGCCAAGAACTTACAACAAACGACTATTACTGGAGCCCAATATGTTCTGTATTCAATGTGAACAAACTATTCAAACGCCAACCGTTAAAGGCTGCTCATTCGCACAAGGTATGTGTGGTAAAACTTCTGAAGTTTCTGATTTACAAGACGTGTTGGTGTACTCACTGCAAGGGGTTTCTTTTTGGGCCAACTTGGGCCGCGCTTGCAACGTCATTGATACGGAAATCGATGAGTGGGCACCAAAAGCGTTTTTCGCGACATTAACTAACGTAAACTTTGACCCTGAGCGAATCATTGAATTTGCTCAACAGTCACACGAATACAAGCAGCGTTTAGAGCAACAAGTTCGTGCTGCTGCGCTGGTGGTTGGTTTTGAAATTCCGGCACTGTCACCAGCTGCTCAATTTGATCTTCCAACAGATAGCACTCAGTTACTTGCTCTTGCACCACAAGCTGCTGTTAACCGTGGACACGATTCTCAACACGAAGACGTAATCGGTCTACGTCTGCTTTGTCTATACGGCTTGAAGGGTGCAGCAGCATACATGGAGCACGCACGTGTTCTTGGTCAAACAAACCAAGATATTCACGCTGAATACCACCAAATCATGGCGTTCTTGGGGACTGATCCTACGGATCTGAAACAGCTGCTTGATACATCAATGCAGATCGGTCTGATGAACTACAAAGTCATGGAGATGTTGGACAAAGGCGAGACGGATACCTTTGGTCACCCACAACCAACGGCTGTGAATGTTAAAACGAAGAAAGGTCACTGCATTCTTGTTTCTGGTCACGACCTACATGACCTAGAAAAGATCCTGCAACAGACAGAAGGTAAGGGCATTAATGTCTACACCAACGGCGAAATGCTTCCAGCTCATGGTTACCC
The DNA here is from genome assembly GCF_030248625.1 of Vibrio sp. D420a. Lineage (NCBI taxonomy): Bacteria > Pseudomonadati > Pseudomonadota > Gammaproteobacteria > Vibrionales > Vibrionaceae > Vibrio > Vibrio sp. D420a. Next base: position 89,196 of record NZ_JAHGAN010000005.1, read on the forward strand.
TGAACTAAGCAAATACCCACACTTAGCAGGTAACTACGGTAGCGCATGGCAAAATCAACAAAAAGAGTTTGCTAACTTCCCTGGTGCGATTGTGATGACGTCTAACTGCCTACTTAACCCAGATGTTGGTGCGTACGCTGATCGTCTATTTACACGTAGCATCGTAGGCTGGCCGGGTGTTGCTCATCTTGAAGGTGATGACTTCAGCGCAGTTATCGATTGTGCACTAGCACAAGAGGGCTTTAAACACGACGAGATCGAACAGATGATCACTGTAGGCTTTGGTCGCAATGCACTTATGGAAGCGGCTCCAGCAGTGGTTGAGCAAGTAAAAGAAGGTAACATCAAACACTTCTTCTTAGTGGGTGGCTGTGATGGTGATAAAGTTGAGCGTAGCTACTACACAGACTTTACTGCTCAAGCGCCTGACGATTCAGTTATCCTGACTTTGGCTTGTGGTAAGTTCCGTTTCAACAAGAACCAGTTTGGTGACATTAACGGTATTCCACGTCTTCTCGATGTTGGTCAATGTAATGACGCATACTCTGCAATCCAGCTTGCCCTAGCATTGTCGCAAGAGTTTGATTGTGGGATCAACGAGCTTCCATTAACTCTAGTCCTTTCTTGGTTTGAGCAAAAAGCAATTGTTATCTTACTGACCCTGTTCGCACTGGGTGTGAAAGGTATTTATACAGGCCCAACTGCACCTGCGTTCCTAACTGAGAATCTACTGAAAATCATTCAAGACGAGTTCGACATGCGTGCTATTTCTACGCCTGAGCAAGATCTTAAAACAATCCTAGCGGCTTAATCTCGCTAACCAAGCCTCGTGCCTAATAGACTGAGTCTATTTAAGGCTCGAGGCTTTTGTCGTTCATCCCAAATTATAAAAAGTGAGTATAACTATGTACGCTTGGTCTGATAGCGATTCAATCTCTTTGGTTTGTCTTAAAAAATGGCATGAAACGCCTGATACGGTTAGCTTTGAGCTGGGCTCAATTCCGCAAGATCTCCATTTCAACTTCAAGCCGGGTCAATTCATCACTCTAGGCTTGAACATGCCACAGAAAATGGATTATCGAGCTTATTCGATTGCCTCAGATACGGATGACAACCGTTTGAAGCTGACAGTAAAACGTGTCGATGGCGGGTTAGTGTCAAACTTTATTGTGGATGAACTGGACGAAGGTGATGAAGTCACGGTACTCAAGCCAGCGGGTGAGTTTAACTGCATTGATTGCAAGCCGAGCACTACTAAGAAGGTTACTTTGGTGAGTGCTGGCTGCGGTATTACGCCGGTGATCTCGATGGTGAAGTACTGGTTAAAACATGATCCTGCTATTGAAATTGATTTCATCCACATGGCACGCAGCAAGCAAGAAACTATCTATTTTGAAGAGCTTAATCAGTTGGATGAAATGCATTCGAATTTCAACCTCAAGCTATTATTGAAAGACAACCAAGGGACCACAGCACCTCAAGGGCGTTTAGATAAGAGTTGGTTGGTTCGTCTGTCTCCTGACATTCTAGAAAGAACCGTGTACTTATGCGGTCCAGTTGGCTTTATGGAAGATGTTGAGCGTTATCTGACTGAGCTGGAATTTAACATGGCTAACTTCTACCAAGAGAGCTTCACTCCAACTTCAAAAATGGATACAGATAATCAAGCAGAAAGCGTTGAAGCGCGCGGATCTGTTGAAGTATTTGTGCCTGCGTTTGGTGCGAAAGTTGAAGCAGATCTAGGAACTCCGTTAGCTGACTCACTAGAGAAAGCGGGCGTTCCGATCATCATTGCATGTCGTAGTGGTATTTGTGGTTCATGTAAATGCAAAGTGACCAAAGGCAACGTCAGTTCCAGCAGCCAAGAAACTCTTACCCCAGAAGAGATCGAGCAAGGTTACGTGCTGGCATGTTCAAGCACCATTGATAGTGAGCTTGAAGTCGAACTTGGGTAGTTGGCTGTTTTATCTGCTTTACGCATTCAATGAGATGAATTACTAGAACGAAAAAGGCCACTTAGTTCGGTTAGAGAGAGCAGAACCAAGTGGCAACTTTCCAAGAATTGACCGTAAAGTACTCAAGGAAAGGGGGGAGCGAAGCTCATACGAACTTCGCCTATATGATTATTATGTTGTGGAGCTTGTAGTACCTAGAGGATTAAACCGCTGGGTAAGTTTTGTAGCGTACGCCCATCATCTGTTCCATACAGTGAACCACTTGGCAGCTGTATCCGAACTCATTGTCGTACCAGATGTATAGAACAGCGCGGTTGTCTTGCGCAATAGTTGCAACACCGTCAACAACGCCTGGGTGGCGAGAGCCGACTAGGTCAGTAGAAACAACTTCTGTCGAATCTGTGTAGTCGATCTGCGCTGAAAGCGGAGAAGATAACGCCATTTCACGTAGGTACGTGTTTAGCTCTTCTTTTGTTGTCCCCGTCTCAAGGTTTAGGTTTGCTACGGCCATTGACACGTTTGGTGTCGGTACGCGAATTGCGTTGCCTGTTAGCTTACCTGCCATCTCTGGCATTGCTTTCGCTACTGCTTTCGCTGCACCAGTTGATGTCAGAACCATGTTTAGTGAAGCCGCACGGCCACGACGATCGCCTGAGTGGAAGTTATCAATCAGGTTCTGGTCGTTTGTGAATGAGTGAACAGTTTCGATGTGACCCGATGTTACGCCAAACTTGTCGTGTACTGCTTTAAGTACAGGAGTGATTGCGTTAGTCGTACAGCTTGCTGCAGAGATAATGGTATCTTCTGGTTTGATAACGTCTTCGTTAACACCAAATACAACGTTCTTGATGTCGCCTTTACCTGGAGCAGTAAGAAGTACTTTGCTCGCACCGTTACAAGCAACGTGCTGACCTAGGCCTTCAGCGTCACGCCATACACCAGTGTTATCAACAACCAGTGCGTTATCAATACCGTAAGCTGTGTAGTCAACGTCTTCTGGCTTGTTCGCGTAGATAACTTGAATGAAGTTACCGTTAACAATGATCGCTTTGCGCTCGTTATCAATAACGATGCTGCCGTTGAATTGACCGTGTACTGAGTCACGGCGCAATAGGCTTGCACGCTTCTCTAGATCACCATCTTTACCGCCACGAACCACGATAGCACGTAAACGAAGTGGGTAACCTGGGCCACTTTTCTCAACAAGAATACGAGTAAGTAGTCGACCGATACGACCGAAACCGTACAACACAACATCACGAGGCTTAGTCATCGCTTCGCCTTCTAGAGACTCAATAAGAGCCGTTTGAAGGAAGTCATCCATTGCCGTTACATCATCATGGTTTTCCCAGTATTGATGCGCTAGGCGACCAACATCAACACGGCATGGAGACAAGCGCATTGATAGTAGGTGTTGAATGATTGGTTGTGTTTGTGAAGGGGTAAGCGGGGAGCCTGTGTAGTGCTTTGAAAGTCGGTGAGCTTTGATGATGTCAATAGTTGTTGCGTTAACTAGAGTCTTTCCGAAAAGAATGACTTCAACGCCTTTTTGACGGTATAGCTGACCAAGAGTTGGGGCGATAGATTCAGCAATAGTTTGACTAGTTTGCCAGTCTAGGAGGTGCTTTTCAGGGCTCATCTTTACTTGGGACCTTTCACGTTAAGTTTTGCAGGCTTGGCGAGTGTAGGGTGCTTACCTGCTTGGGGGATAAACCGTTGTGCTGTGATCTTAAATTGTCACTTTTAATGGCACGAATAGGCTTGTATTTAAGTTGTAATTTTTATGTGGCGGGATTGTAAGGTACGGTCTGTTATTCTGCTAGTAAAATTAAATCTAGCTATATTGGCTAATATACCTAGAATTATTGGTTATAACTTCGAGTTTTGTGATATGCAACACTATTGACTTTATCGATTTGTAGTACTTATTTTTCGTCGAAAAATACTAAGATCAAAAACAAGATGCAAACGGTTGCTTTCTATGACTCTAAAATGTGATCTGAATTTGTAAATAAATGAAATGAGTTAACATTTTGATGAAAAAGCATCCACCTAAGTCTATTGCCTCTCTAAATCAGCCTATTTCTAATGATTTTTGGGAATTCAGAAAGAAAAATATTCGACTATTTTCCTACATAAATCAGTTCGTGGTGCCTTACCACTCTCAAATTTGATACTAACAATATTCACAATAGCAACCATAAGGGCGAGTAATTGCGATGAAATCTATGAATTTGAAATGATTTATAAAGCGTGAGCGAAGAATCAGTTAGCACAAGTTGCATATTTGATAAATTAAACGCCGTGAGTGTCCTATTATTAGAATTAGACTTGTGACATTGCTTTCAAGGAAGGGAGTGATTTAACGAAAATGATAAATATATCAATTAGGTGGCGGTTAATTTTGCTGTCCTCTATCTCGATTCTCTTTATGCTGGGTTTTACTATAAATGAAGCTTTAAAGAACCGAGAACAGGTAACGAACTTGGAGGCGACTCGAGTTAGGGTTGAAGCGCTTCAAGCTTTTAGTGCGTTGTCTGGCGATATATATCGTTTACTCCGATTGCCAAACTCTTCGCCAATTCGAGAGAGGGCTTATAATTCAGCCAACAAAGAGTTTGATCTTATCCTCCAATACAATAAGCAACTGGAAGGGCTATCTGCGCAATGGGATATTGCCGATTCCCTTCGAGATTTTAATCAAGTACTGGTAGAGCTCCAGCATCCCTCGCCAGCGCAAAGGCCCTACCTTGGGGTATTAGCATTTGATGTCTTGCAAGATATATTGGTTGAGTTAAATGATGTCGACATCTTTCTCGCTGATGACAGTATCAAAACAGAAGGTAAGATCTTCAGTGACCTTAATAACTTTGTGTTTTGGACGCAGAAGGAGGCTTGGTTCGGTTATAAACTGTACCTCTACCCAGAGCTAAGAGAGGACAGTCTCGATCATTACCTCAGTACCATTCATCGACAATCTCAATATCTGAATGCCTTTATTCGCAATAGCGACTCTTCCGCCCGACTCCGACAGCTCATCGATGTGTTTGCAAGTGAGGAGTATCAAGAGAGTATCGACTTTAGAGAACGAATATATAAGAGGCAGTTTGATTCGCAAGAGATCAAACATTATGTCTCTGGCTTAGAACAGAGACATATCGTGACACTGCAAGTAGTGGATAGCTATACCGCAGAGCTGCAAGGGCAGCTGGGTTCGCGCATTGAAGCGCAGAAGATCCGTACTACGTTGACAACGATGTTTGTGATTACGTTGGCGTCACTCGTCTTTTGGCTGACATCGACGACGTCTCTACGCTTAAATCGAAATCTATCCTACATTCTTGATGGCATGTCTGATCAAAATCGCGGTACTGGAGAGCATAAGCCCATTGAAACAGAAGGGCATGATGAGTTGACGCAATTTGCAGAAAAGATCAATGAGATCATGAGTGATAATCAACAACACTATCGAGATTTGGTTGAGGCAAAAGAAGACGCTATTTCAGCCAACCGGGCTAAGAGTGCCTTTTTGGCAAACATGTCCCATGAAATAAGAACGCCACTCAATGGTATTATCGGTATGGCTGAGATCCTTTCGCAAAGCCAACTGAATGCGAATCAACAAGAAGTCCTTTCAGATATTGAATCCTCCTCCCACACTCTTCTTGTATTGCTTAATGATATTCTTGATTTGTCTAAGATCGAATCGGGTAACTTGCTGCTATCTCCACAGGCCGCGGACTTACGTGAAGTTGTGTACGATTCGGTCAGTGTTATTTTGTCTAAAGCGATCAGTAAAAATGTTGAGCTAAACATCAATATCGATGCTAATACACCACATCAGTTGTTGTTTGATGAGCATAGGCTACGTCAGGTTTTAACTAATTTGCTGTCCAATGCGATTAAGTTTACTGACTCAGGTGCGATCAGTACGACCGTAACATATACACCAGGGTCTGAAACGCGCGGCATGGTTGAGTGTCAGGTTGCTGATACCGGAATTGGTATTGAAGAGAGTAAACTCGATTCTATATTTGAGCCTTTTACTCAAGAAGATGGCAGTATCACTCGCCAGTTTGGCGGTACCGGGTTGGGTTTGGCAATCTGTCGACAGTTAATCGATCTTATGGATGGCCGAATCGCGGCAATGTCAGTAAAAGGCGAAGGCTCAAAATTCATCTTCAGTTTTTATGTTGATACGGTAGAGAGTAAGCCGAAAACATTCGATAACTTGAAAAATGCGCTTATTGTTTCCAATGGCTTTAACTATGTTGCTCAGCTAAGCAGAGAGTGTGAACGTTTTGGCGTCCAATCTGAAGTGGTGCCTTCGATTAATGATATTTCGAACTCTCAGCTAGATTGCGACGTTTTGCTCTATTGTCATACGCTACATCAACAAATGGATCGGGATCTTGCCGCCTTGAAACAACGCTATCCACTTTCGAAAGTGATAGTTTGTCAGCATCACCTGTTTAAAACCAATCAGATTTCCGAGTCCGTACACTCGACACACACGGTACCATTCTTAGGAAAACGTTTTTCAAATAGCTTGTTGGCACTTGATAATGGCGTTACTCAATCGACTGATAGACCGACAAAATCGGAAGATGTGCATGAACTCAATCGCAGAATATTGATCGTTGAAGATAATTTAATGAATCAGAAAATAGCCAGTTTTTTCTTAGAAAAAGCAGGCTACGAGTACATCATTACTAGCAATGGCCAAGAAGCGGTGGATGTGGTCACTCAGGGGGAGCAGTTCGATGCAATACTCATGGATTGTATGATGCCGGTAATGGACGGTATCACTGCAACTCAGACGATTCGTGCTTGGGAGAAAGAGCAGGGTACTTCACCGCTGCCAATTATCGCATTGACGGCGAGCGTACTTGATGAAGACATCAAAGACTGCTTTGAGGCAGGCATGAACGCTTACCTTCCCAAGCCATACAAATCTCACCAGTTGTATGAGCTTTTCGATAGCTTGGGAATTGTTTAATCAATATCGATTTTTATTCGTTAATGACCGAGTCTAGCCGTATAGATAATCTATCTAACGCACTTCCATACCTAAGTTGTATTGCGCTAAACAACGCCCCACGTAACTCACCTTTAAAAACGCAGCAATCACAATGGTCCCGATATGAGCAGCTATCTGTGCCGCAAGGGAAAAACTGTCAGCAAGAGGGTAGGCGATAATGATGCTAATGATCATGAGTAATGTGGTGATGATCAATCCAGCATTGGAGACAGACAGAAGCGTTTTAAAAGTTGTTTGAGTTGGTTTCATAATGCGTCCTCATAGGCTTGGTTTACTATGAATAGAGCAAAAGATGTTCCAGTTATTTTATTCTTTTTAAATCAGGTGTTTATTTGTTATTTGATATTGAGGTGAGTCATAATGACACTCTTAGCTTTGTTGTTATTATGACTCTCTGTTGTGTTATTTACATGGTTACCACTGTCTGAAACCACAAGTGTCTATATGAAAACGGACACCATCATATAGTCCCAGTCCCACATGATGTTCCTTACCGTGTTGAGCGTGGATTTGTTTTAACTTTACATGTAACTCTTCACGCGAAATATCTTCAGATGGCACCATATCGAGAGCACAAAACTCAAGGTGCTTACTGCGAGGTGCGCCTCCCGCTTGTTGGTTGTAGCTACTGGTTCGCTCACCAGAGACAGGAATAACGATACCGATTTCAGGCTCAATATAGGTCTGTATAAACTTCAGCGTTTTGATCATTTTGGGCATGTGTTGAACATTTGGTAGGCTGAAGAGCGTGGTGTCACTCAAAACCCAATCCGTGCCCTGAAGCAAGATAAGATGAAGAGGCATGGTTTCTTTAATACCCGCATCTCTAAGTTGCTGACCAATGTTGGCAACTTTCTTCTCTGCATTGTTAAGCAGTACCCAGCCTTGGAAAGCAGCTTTAGTGGGTACTTTGTAACCCCGAACATCTACAACAAGGTCGTCATAGCTGATCTCTCGTTCGGTTGTGTACAACTTTTCAAGTTCGTCGGCGTGTGGTTCCGTGGTAGATAAAAGGGCGGCAATTAACAGAGCGGTATACATGAGGCGACTCCAACGGTGGCAGTCATTTGAGTATAGTCGTTAAATCTAGGGTCAAAAAAACCCACTTAATAAAGTGGGTTAATATCATGCGTTGGACAACAAGGGATTATTTCTTGCCTTGAGTCTGCTTGTCTTCTTCCGTTAGCTCACGGATGCGACGACTGATGTCACGACGAGCTTTAGAGATTTCTGCACTCTTGATGATGTGGTCATCAACACGATCTTCGTAGTCCGCTTTCATGTTTTTGATGATACCTAAGATTTCATCGTGAGACATTTCTGGCTTGATGTAATCTAGTAGGTTGTCTAGAAGATCTACACGTTTGCGGTTATCACGAACTTTCTTTTCGTTGTCTAGAAGTTCACGCTTAAGTTTGTTCTTACGACGTGCCTGGTTAACAATTTCAAATACGCTACTCATAGATTCCTTTTCCTAATCGTCATATACGTTATCTGATTCTGATTAAAGCACATCGAATGCGGTTGTAACAGTCTTTAGATCAAAGCAAAAGTAAGGTTGTTTAATAATTCAGCACTCTGTTACTCAGCTGATTGTTTTTCTCAGACAGTTCACGATAGTATCTTGTATAGAAGCAAGCATTATATGAAATGTGAGATGAACCAGTCAGAATCGAATAATGAGGAATCGAACGAGATTTCTCAGGAAGCTTGTAGTGAGCAAGACAAGCTTCGAACCGCTTATGTAAAAGAGCGCACCAACCTAGAAGTGGTGGAAATTGAACTAAATCGTTCTAAGATCATGGTGATTGACGAACAAGGCCGAAAACGAAGAGTCCCGATACTGTCTGAACACTAGCCTGTTAGGTTAGCCTTGAATGTGTACAGACGGAATTGAAAATAATAAAAAGGAAAAATAATGAACACGCAACTTTCCGCAATAGAAGCTCGTATTATTGGTTGTTTAATTGAAAAAGAGGTAACAACCCCTGATCACTACCCTCTTACTCTCAATAGCTTAACAACCGCGTGTAACCAAAAGAGCAATCGTGAGCCTGTTTTATCCTTGTCTGAGTCAGAGGTGCTTGACGCCGTTGATGGGCTTATTTCACGCCGTTTAGTGAGCGATGAAAGTGGCTTTAACAGCCGTGTGAGTAAGTACCAACATCGTTTCTGTAATACCGAGTTTGGCGACCTGCAATTTACCGAACAAGAGCGTGCAATTATCTGCTGCATGTTACTGCGTGGCGCACAAACTCCTGGTGAATTAAGAACACGCACAGGTCGTTTGGCTAACTTCACGGATGTCAAAGAGGTAGAAGCAGTTTTAGACAAGCTAGCAGCTCGTGAAGAGGGTGCTCTTGTGGTTAAGCTACCTCGTGAAGCTGGTAAGCGTGAGTCTCGTTATCAGCACCTGTTAAGTGGTGAAGTAGATGTGGAAGCATTGGCATCTGCGGCGCCAGCGATGACATCGGGTTCTGGTAATGAGCGTGTAGAAGCTCTTGAGTTCGAAGTTGAGAACTTGAAAAAAGAGCTAGCAGAGTTAAAAGCTCTGGTTGAATCTCTGATTTAGATGACAGACCAAAAATCAGATGCGGATTGGGTTGTGTACCTGATCCGCACTCGTCACAACGCCCTTTATTGCGGTATCACCAACAATCTGACTCGGCGCTTTGAGCAGCATCAGCAAGGCAAAGGTGCTAAGGCTTTGAAAGGTAAAGGTCCTTTATCATTGGAATGGAGCCATATTGTCGATTCGAAAAGTCATGCGCTTCGAATGGAATACGCCATAAAACAACTCTCTAAACTGCGTAAAGAGTCCCTTGTTAAAGAACAGCTATGCATCGACATTCAGGATGATAAAGTTGTTTATTTTGAACCAATGTTCAACTCTTAGTTGATTCCCTTTGACAGTGGCTTAATTTTCTCTTTATTACTTGGGTGAATGTGTTTCTGGTTGATTCTGAACCCCTTTTATCATTTTAAAACCAAGTTCATAATTTTTAATGGGAATGATGTTCTAATTATTGTTTGAGCCTATCATTTTTCACGGTTGTCCTACATAATATATAAAAAGTCATACAACGATATGACATCAGGCTAGGTAAAAAATGAGCCAAAGTAGCTCATAAAAAATGAGAAAATAATGAAACGTTCACTTATGTTGCTAGGGGCTTCGCTATTGTCAGGGCCGGCCCTTTCTCACGGTACTCATGTGCTCAATGGCTATTGGGAGTACCAAGAATTTTTGGATAAATTCCCAGCTCAACAAGCCCTCACTGAACAGATGAACCAAGCCGTTCAAAAACACCCTGTTCCTCTACAAGTTAAACAACAAGCTCCCATCACCATATCGGTCGTTTACCCTGGCCAACAGATCTCGGATTACTGGGTGAGAAATATTCAGGCGTTCGAAAAGCGTTTGGATAAACTCAGAATCAACTATCAAATCAATCAAGTATTTACGCGTGTGAATGCGGATTTGACGCAGCAAAGTATCTCTCTTCAAGAAGCGATAGAAAATAAGACCGATTATCTGATTTTCACACTCGATACAACTCGCCATCGCAAATTCATTGAGCACGTGTTGAGCTCAACTGATACCAAGCTGATTCTGCAAAATATCACGACGCCAGTTCGTGCTTGGCAAGAGCGACAGCCTTTTATGTATGTCGGATTCGATCATGCGACGGGCAGCATTAAGCTGGCTGAATATTTTAAAACTCACTCTGGAGATGAGAGTGAGTACTCAGTTCTTTATCGTTCAGAGGGCTACATCAGTGATGCTCGTGGTGACACTTTTATCCACGAAATCAGTGAAGAGACAGACTTCAAACTTAAATCTTCTTTTTATACCAAATCTGACATGGATAGCGGCTATAAAGCGGCCAAGATCAGCATTGCGCGCAATCAGAATCTCGATTTCATTTACGCATGCGCTACCGATGTCGCATTAGGTGCTGCCCAAGCCATTAAAGAGTCCGGTTTGGATATCAAACTTAATGGTTGGGGTGGTGGTTCTGCTGAATTGGAAGCGTTGGCTCGTGGAGAGCTAGATGTTACTGTGATGCGAATGAATGACGACACTGGTATAGCGATGGCAGAAGCCATTAAGTGGGATTTAGAAGGCTTTGCTGTACCGACCGTCTACTCTGGAGACTTTGAAGTAGTCACCAAAGAAGATAGCCCAGAACATATAGAATCGCTGAAACAGCGAGCCTTTAGATACTCAGGAAAATAATGAAGAAAAGCTACGCTAACACGCCACGTAATACACTCGCGAAACTCATCACTCGAATTATTATTTTGGTGATTGGTGTGATGGCAATTGGTGTGTTGATTCATAACTATGAAACCAGCAGTAGCATTGTAAAACAAGAAACCAAGCGAACGGTTCAGCAAACGTCGAGTTTGATACAGAACATGTTTGATTATCGCTTGTCGGTTCTCCAAATCCATCAAGATAGCAGCTCACACAGTACTATGCTCAAACAGTATTTCGCGAGTGGTGACAAAGAGGAGCTGAGCTATTTCTTCTTTGGTGTTGACCAACGAGAGCCCAACCATGCACCGGATATGCGTTTTGTCACCACGCATGATGGTGTGTCTTGGGATGATGGTAATGGTCAGTTCTATGGTTTTGATGAGACCAGCTTAGAATACATCTCTACTCAGGTTGCGTTCAGCAGCAATTGGCATTTTCTCGAACTAGACACAGAAATTGGCAAGCGCCATCTTTTGGCACGTAAAACTCCTATTGTCGATAACAAAACGGGCGAAGTGCTCGGGCAGCTCTACATCACTATTGTATTGGACAATAATTTCTCGTTAGCTGAGTCCATTCAGCAGGGTAGTAACTGCGAGAATATCGTTATAGAAGCACATGGCGATCCTGTCACCTCGACATTCAGTGGTGACGAAACTTACTCTCTTGAAGACGTTCTCTCTTATCGTGTTCATGAACAACTTCCTGAGCACTTCGTTACTATTGCTCGAATTAAGATCAACTCGGTCGATACACCTCTTACGATTCGTGCCGTACAGAAAAACAATAATTTTATTGCGCTTGAAGAAAACTATGAACGTGCTATTGCGGCTGTGATTATTGTTTTGATTGTTATGTCATTCTTCGCAAGAGGCTGGATTCACAAGCGTGTCTCTAAAGAGCTGAATAAACTGATGGAATTCACTCGTTCAGCGAGTGACAACCATGAAGTACATAAGTTTGATGGCTCCAGTATCTATGAATTTCACCATATTGGTTGCACCTTAGAAGATACGTTTGAACGCCTTGCGGAGCAGAGCCAAAAATTCCAAGACCTGTTTAACTTTGCGCATTCTCCAATTTTGGTTTGGTCGGAAAATGGTGCTCTGATTCAGATGAACCCAGCCGCTCGTATGGCAATGTTTGCGGATGATGACTTCAAAGGTGTGCTAGCCAAAGAGTTCGAGAAGAAGATGCAACCTAATGTGTTGATGGTTCTTCAAGGAGCGAAGCTAACCGGTATCAACGTACCTATCGGTGACAAGGTATTCCGTTGGAATATGTCCGCGATACGCGTCGAGCATGGTATTACTGGTGTGGTTGTACAAGGCCAAGACATTACGAAGCTGGTGGAAGCAGAACAACAAGCTGATCGCGCCCGCGAAGAAGCGGAGCACTTAGCCAACGTGCGTGCTGATTTCTTAGCTAAAATGAGTCACGAAATTCGAACGCCACTTAATGGTATTTTAGGTGTGTCGCAACTCCTAAAACGCTCTATGACCAGTGAGGGCAATAGAGAGAAAGTCGATGTTTTGGTTAACAGTGCCGAACATCTTCTTGCCGTGCTCAATGACATTCTAGATTTTTCTAAGATCGAGCAGGGCCAGTTTAATATCCAGAAAAAAGAGTTCCGCCTTTCAGAGCTTATCAATACGTTAGATAGCATCTATAAGCCGCTCTGTGTTGAGAAATCGATCAGCTTTGATATCGACAGTCGATTGCCTGAAGAGCTTGAGATCTACACCGATCAAATCCGCTTAAATCAGATCATGTTTAATCTACTGAGCAATGCTCTGAAGTTCACCCATTTGGGAGGAGTGTCGGTCTCGTTTGACTTAGAAACCACCATTAATACCAATCAAGCAGGCTTAATTATCACCGTCAAAGACAGTGGCATCGGTATCGAGCCTGAGAAGTTAGATGCGGTGTTTGAACCTTTTGTTCAAGCCGAGGAAACCACGACACGTGAATATGGCGGTACTGGGCTAGGGTTAGCGATTGTTAAGAACTTAGTGGATATGCTTGAAGGCGATATCAGAGTTAGAAGTCGCAAAGATGCCGGATCTGAGTTTGTTATTGATATTCCAGTCATCTATCGAACTGAACCAGTAACGGGGCCTAAGTTGGATGAGTCTATCGCGCCAAGAGACCTGTTTGATAAATCATTGAGGGTATTACTGGTTGAAGACAATCATACGAATGCTTTTATCGCTCAAGCCTTCTGCAAAAAATATGGGATGTCGGTAACGTGGGCCAAAGATGGCTTGGAAGCCATGGCATACGCCGAGCTTCAACCGTATGACCTTATTTTAATGGACAACCAACTTCCAAATTTGGGCGGGGTAGAGACTACGATTAAGCTCAGAGAAGATCTGCATTTACAAACCCCAATCTATGCTTGTACGGCAGATGCGCAGATTTCGACTCGTGATCGCTTTATGGAGGCAGGGGCAAACTACGTGATTGTGAAGCCGATAAAAGAAGAGTCATTGCATCGGGCTTTTATTCATTTCAAAGAGCATTATCAGCCGGCTGAACGCCTCGTTGGTAATGAATAAAATCAGTTAGAAATAAGAAAGGCGCATTATGCGCCTTTCTTATTGATATCGTGTTAGAGGTTACCAGTGTTAAAAGCTAGTTCGAGCAGAAGCTTTTTCAGCTCTTCGTCTAGCTCAAGGTGCTCTGGGAATTGAATGCCAAGAAGCCAACCTTGACCATGCCGCTTTTTACTCACCACTTTATAGGCCAGATCGCTTGGCAGATGTTCATCTAGTATCGATGACACCTTGATCTTCATACCAACATCGATGTCGGATTGCTGAGATAAGAACACCCCACAACCAGAAATTGAAAAATCGATCAGAGTAGCATCAAGCGTCAACGTGTCGAATGACGCTTCGCAGCTGAGGTTTATTTTGTAGCGCTCATGTTCGCGAATAGGCTTAGTCGCGAAGTTAGATGGCGGTCTTAGAAAGATCAGGTGGGCTGGTTGAGTAATATGAGAGAGGACACTCGTCTTAAACGCGACGATATGGCCTAACTCGGTGTCGGTGATAGCTCGAATAATAATATCGACATTATTTAGCTTTCTGAGGGTCAGAGCTTCGGTCGATTTTTGAGATAACTCAAGTACTAAGTATTGATCTTCTTTGTGACCAATATAGAGAGTACTCACTTGGATAGAATCTTGTGGGCCAAATTCAAGAACACCTGCTGTACGCGTTCCTGGTTTCAGATATCTAAACAGTTCTTGGTTATTATCTTTTGGCATATTTCCGTATAAGCAGTGTTAAACAAGTGTTGAAACAATATAACGCCCTGATCGTGTTATGTCATCAGTTTCATTACGCTAATTAATGGAAAATAGAAGCCAACAAATCACGTTTTATGGTCTGATGAGTAAATAGGCAAGCTTTTGAAAATAGTGTTGATTTTATTGTTTACGGACGCGTTACAGCCTTGCAGTCACGTGCAAACTCGATACACTGCTACAGAACGATATTAATGGAGAAAAGAGAAATGGAACTATCAACTTTTTTGGCTAAATTAGACAACCAGCCAGAAAGCGTTCAGTTTGAAGATACAATGCAAGTAATTGAAAATGGCTACGTGTTTACAGAGCGTGAATTTGCTAACGGAGATGTGGTGAATGCGGCAGGGCAGAACAACGGATCGTGCAAAATCTTTGCGTTTGGCCAATTGGAAGGGCTATCTGAGCAGCAAACCTTGACCTGCTTTGGTCAGTACTACCGTCACGATGTTCTTGAGTTTCCAGAAAACGATGATCACCAAAACATTCGTAACTTCATCAAACACGGTTGGCAGGGTGTTCGTTTCTCAGCGCCGGCATTGGTTAAAAAATAGTAACTTACTATTCTACTGAGACAAACAACAAGAGGGCACTTTGAGCCCTCTTGTTATATATATGCAATGCTTGATGCTATTCGATAGGCAATGCAGAAAGGCACTTGCGACACATACATAAGCCTTGCTTCGACACACTGCTAGTATCTCTCTTCTCTAGTTCAAAACACCAACACGTTTCCTTACCGGCACTAATGTCGCATTGTGCGGGCTTGCTGCATTGAGGACATTCGTGAGTTGCCCCTTCCGCAGAAAGGTTTTGCATCACTTGCTCTCTTTGCTCATCGGAAAGATTCTTCCAACCGATGATCTCATTCATTGTGCGATGGCAGCCTCCGCAAATACCGCCATTATTCTTACAAGCTGCGATACAAGGTGTTTTCATTTTTCGATTCCTGAAGCATTTGCGTGGCAATGTAACATACTGAGCATAGATGTTAAGAATAGTTCGGTTTGACCTAGCGATTTATAGGTAATTCAGGTAGCATCTCGCCCCTTTTCTAGCTTGGGGGATATGATTGATGTTCATCGGATTTGACTATGGAACGGCAAACTGCTCAGTTGCAGCAATGATAGAAGGGGCTCCTCGTCTACTGCCTCTTGAAGGTGATAACCACTATATTCCCTCAACGGTTTTTGCTCCAACACGGGAGAGTGTCTCTGAACACTTGTTTCGTCACCTAAACATCAAACCAAGTGACGCGATTGGCGAGCAAGTACTGCGTCGTGCAATTGCGGCGAACCGTGAAGAGAGCATCGATTTGGTACCGGAAGATATGGCGTTTGGTCAGGCAGCTCTGGACTTGTATCTTGAAGACCCACGAGACGTTTATTACGTAAAGTCACCGAAGTCATTCTTGGGTGCTAGCGGCTTACATGATGTCCAAGTGAGTTTCTTTGAGGACTTGGTGTGCGCCATGATGGCGAACATTAAACAGCAAGCTGAACGCTCTACACAGTGTCCGATTGAACAAGCGGTTATCGGCCGTCCAATCAACTTTCATGGCCGTGGTGGAGAAGAGGCGAACCAACAAGCTGAACGTATACTGACTCGAGCAGCTACACGTGCGGGCTTCTCAGATATCGCCTTTCAGTTTGAACCCGTCGCCGCCGGGCTTGAATACGAAAGTACGCTCACTCAGAACCAAACCGTTCTTGTGGTCGATATTGGTGGTGGTACTACCGACTGTTCACTGCTTGAAATGGGTCCTACATGGGCAGGGAATGCGGACCGAAGTGCAAGCTTGTTGGCTCATAGTGGTCAACGTGTCGGCGGTAATGATTTGGATATCTATCTTGCCTTTAAACGTTTGATGCACCCATTTGGGATGACGAGCAAAAGTATCTCTGGGATCGATATGCCATTGACTCAGTTCTGGAACCCAATTGCTATTAATAATGTTGAGGCTCAGAAGAACTTCTATTCTCGAGAAAATCTCTCTGCTTTGAAATTGTTGCGTAAAGAGGCGGCTGAACCAGCAAAGCTTGATAGATTAATGCGCGTATATCACGACACCTTAGGCTACAGCATTGTAAGGCGTGCCGAAGAAGCCAAGATTGCCCTTGCCGACAGCAGTGAGTATCGAACTGCGATTCAGGTAGCGTCCGAATTGGTCGAAGTAGATATCTCAGTTGAACAAATGGTTGAAGCCATTGATGCACCAAAAGCCAAGATGATTGAGTTGGTTAAAGAAGCGATACAACAAGGGCAAAAAACGCCAGATGTTATCTATATGACAGGCGGTTCTGCACGCTCTCCAATTCTGCGTCAAGCTGTAGAACAGGCTGTGCCGAATGTTCCAATTGTTAGTGGTAACTATTTTGGCTCTGTTACCGCTGGGCTAGCGCGTTGGGCGGAGACCTGCTTTAAATAAGCAACAAACAACCAATCGGATTGATAGCGAAGAAGCAACCTTTACTAGGGCGTGTTGATCTTTCGAGCTGATTTTTGCAGCGAGTTGCTGGGTATTTCGACAAGGCAGAGGTTTTGATGTGTAGCTAGCCTACATGAAAAGCCGATAACGCAGTAGAAATGACCAGCAAACGCTGCCCAAAGGGTTCAGCTAAAAGCGTTTTACTCTTTGTTGAGGGGGATTTGCTTAGAATGACTAGGCTACTTCCCCCTCGCCGCGATTAAAACGCTTTTGACTAGGCGTCCCCATCCGAACAAAACTTAACCACGAAAGGTCAACACGCCCTAGAGGTTGCTTTTTTTTGTATCTGCATCATATCGCTTTTGGTTCAGATTCTAACGCAGTAGTTATTTTCGATTGATATGGTGAACCAATAAATTACACACCGCTAAAAAATTCGGCATGTTACATAATGTTGCGAAATGTTTCTTAGTGGAAAGTGAGATTAACAGGGTAAAAGCCCATGTGAATTTTAATTCGAAATTAATGAATTTTTAGTAGAAAATGTATTTTTATAACTATAAATGTTTTTGGTTTTTCTGAGAGGTTTTGTATTTTAAGGTTTTGTTTTTATTTGTAATTTTGTTTTCTATAGTTCCATTTGTTTTATTTTATATATTTTAATGCAACTTTTTTGTCATTCATCGCTTACGGTTGCCTCACTTGTTAAATGAAGGTAACAACTTCGGTTTCGGCTAGAGGTTGTTAGTGAGTAAACACCCCAAGTTACAAATGGATATGACAATGAATAAGAAACTTTTAGCGCTTGCTGTTTCTGGCGCTGTATTTGGTACACAGGCAGTTGCAGTAGAACTTTACAACGAAGACGGCACAACATTCTCTATTGGTGGTCACGTATCTGTTGCTGTTGGTGACGTAAACAGTGGCGATCGCATTAGCAGTGACGATATCGGTGTTGAAACTGTATCTCCACGTATCAACTTCAACGCAACTCACGATCTAGGCAACGGCTTTACAGCTGATGCTAAAGGTGAGTGGGCGCTTAACATGCTTGATGGTGGCGACAATGCATTCTCTACTCGTCTTGGTTACGTTGGTCTAACTCATGATGACTTTGGTCGCGCAGCTGTTGGTACTCAGTGGGCACCATACTACAGCGTAGCGGGTGTTGCAGATATGCCAATCGCATTTGCAAACGACTTCATCTACGACGATCACGGTAACCTAGGTACAGGTCGTGGTGAAGAGATGGTTAGCTACTCTAACGCACTAGACTTTGGTGATGCTGGTTCACTAGGTCTTGGTGTTGCATGGCAAGGTCGTAAAGCTGACTCAGTTAAATACAGCGACGCTGTTACTCTAGATAACGAGTACGGCAACCGCGCTCAGGTTGCTCTGAACTACAACATTGCTGATTTCTCAGTGAACTACGCATACAACACTGGTGATGTGAACTTTGAAGGCATCTCTGGTTCCAAAACTGCAGACTCTAACGTTGTAAGTGCTACTTACGGTTCATACGGTTCAGGTCTATACCTAGCAGGTGTTTACGCAATGAACAACTACATGAACAAGACTTCTGCCGGTCCTTTAGAAGAGACAACAGCAGTTGAACTACTTGCTGCTTACGCGCTATCTAACAGCTTAAACCTAAGCGTTAACTACGAAGCGGTAGAAGACGAGAAGCTAAACGCAACTGTGTTCAGCACAACTGCTGTACAAGCTGAATACAACTTCACGTCTCAGTTCGTAGGTTTTGCTGGCTACCAGTTCGATCTACAAGGCTCTGGTGTTTACAAAGACAAAGCTGACGACCAGTGGCTACTTGGTGCTCGTTACTACCTATAAGCCAACCATAATTCAGCATAGTGTTTACTCCCAAGAGTATTACCCCTCTTAGGATACTGTCCTAAACACTTGCTAGGCCCCTTCTAATCGAAAGGTTTGAAGGGGCTGCTTTATTTTGTATCTCAAAAACTTCCCTCTTACTCATCCTGCGCTAAAGATCAGATATTTGAAACAAGGTGTTAGGTTGTCAAAGATTCTTCATCATTGATCAGTTAAACTCTTTGCTCGATTAATAGTCAGGGAAAGACAATGAGCAACACGCATGTAGAGCAGCAGTGGCAGGACTCCAAAATTACCGCGGCACCAAGCAAAGTTCTTTGCGTAGGTCGTAACTATGTTGATCACATTGAAGAGTTGAACAACGCCATTCCTGAACACATGGTGGTCTTCAATAAGCCTAGTACCTGTGTGACCTCGACCTTAACCTCTTTCCACCAAGAAGCACTCCATTATGAAGCGGAGATCTGTTTTATTGTCGAACAAGGGCAATATGTTGCTGTCGGCCTAGGTCTAGATCTTACTAAGCGTGAACTCCAGAGTTACCTAAAAGGGAAGGGCTTACCATGGGAGCGTGCCAAAGCATTCGATGGTTCTGCAGTTCTTAGCCGTTTCGTGCCGCTAGACGGAGTGGACCTATCGGACCTTCATTTAGAGCTCTTTATCAACTGTGTTCGAGTTCAGAAAGGCCATGTTTCGCAGATGCTTTACCCACCGCAAACTATCCTTGAGGAGCTGAGTTCGTACACTACGCTGCTTGATGGTGATGTGGTTATGACGGGCACACCAAAAGGTGTGGGTGAGGTTCATCAAGGCGACCTATTCTTGGGTCGATTGAAGTGTGGTGAGCAGACTTTGGTCGAGATAGAATGGGTAGCTAAGTAACGAATTAGCTAAATATACTATCGATTCAGACGACTCAGTTCCCCCGTTGTTTTTAGTCTACGGATAACAATTACCCCTCAAATATAGCTATCTTTAAGTTGGATTAGCGAATTACGTTGATGAGTTGTGCTGCTTTGGTTTTTTATTCGTTAAATAGCCAAGGTTTCAACTGATTGCATCTAGTTAAAAGTGTTTGGTTGATATAAAATCCGCCGTCTTTTTTATATCAACGCACAATCTAATGATCGATCTAGCTATTCTTCCTGTTTACCTCACTGCCGTCGTTGCACTGCTTCTTCTTCCTGGTCCTGACATGTTACTGATCGCTAGCTCTAGTATGAGTTACGGGCGAAAAGTAGGCTTGTTTGCGAGTTTAGGTAATGCGACGTCTGGGATCATTCTGACGGTTTTAGCGGCTATGGGTGTATCGGCGTTGATTGCAATGAGCCCGCTTGCTTTAAAAGCACTTCATCTGTTGGGTGGTGCATACCTGTTGAAAATGGGGTGGGATTGCCTTCGCTCTGATCAAGGTGATGCACCTGAACTTAGTGATAATTCGGCGGCCAAAGCGTACTACCAAAGAGCGCTGATCAGTAATCTACTTAATCCAAAAGCATTGGTGTTCTTTGTGATGTTTCTCCCTCAGTTCGTTTCAACTAACATTGAAGCCACTTCGGGTGAACAAATGCTTGTGTTGGGCTTGCTGCTTAACTTATTAGGTTTGACCTTTAATTTCTTGCTGGTTGCACTGGCAGGAACTCTGGGCAAACCATTATTGGAAAACGCGAAGTTTAGAACGTATCAACAGAAAGTAATGGGTGGCGTGTTTGTGATCTTGTCGCTTTGGATGCTGTCTTCGTTTTTTGGTTAATCTAAACCAAACTCAATTGAATAAAAATGGACGCCTGCGCGTCCATTTTTGTATCGAAAGAGCTGTTTTACTAAGCGTCTAGTTTCACTCTCACACGCCAGTTTAAAGCTACTATTGGTTGAGTTCACTCTGATGCTGTTCGATGAGCTGGTTCATGTATACCTCACCTCGTTGAATCGCTTCAGAGTAGCTCTCACCCTGTTCGTAAGAGGTGACCGTTTCGTAGTACACCTTCACTTTAGGTTCTGTACCTGAAGGTCGAACGATAATGCGTGACCCGTCTTCTAGATGGTAAATAAGTACATCACTTGCAGGAAGGTTGATCGCTTCCGTAGCTCCACCGACCGTAACACGTAGCGATGATTGCAGGTCTTCAATGACTTTTATCGCAATGCCATTGATGGCCGTTGGCTGTTGGCCTCTCAATTTAGATCCAATGGAAGGGGCTGTTGGGTCAAGCGCAATGCTACGCTGAGCGTTAGTATATAGGCCGTGTTGCATGTAGATATCAGCGAGCAAGTCCCACACTGTCTTGCCTTGTGATTTGAGCTCTTCAACAAGTTGAGCAAATACCACTAGAGCAGATAGGCCATCTTTATCGCGGACTAGGGTACCCATGGTGTAACCAAGTGCTTCTTCATAGGCAAACAGGAACTCATTGTTTTCATCTTCCAACTGCATACCAACGTTAGTCAGCCATTTGAAGCCTGTTAAGGTTTGGAAGTATTTTGCTCCATTCGAATTTGCGACTTTTTCCAGCAGGGTTGAAGAGACGATACTGTTACCGATAAGCTGTGTTTTCGCGTGAGCCTTGGCTGACAAGTACTGTGCGAAGAGCACGCCAACTTGGTCACCGGTCAGCATCTTATAGCCGCCCTCTGGAAGTTTGACTGCAACCGCAAATCTGTCTGCATCCGGGTCGTTAGCACAAGCGATATCGGCATCTACACTCTCTGCCAATTGAACAACCAGATCCATAGCTCCTTTCTCTTCGGGGTTAGGGAAGTTAACGGTCGGGAAATGCCCATCCGGTTCTCGTTGTTCAGCAACACTGAATACTTTATGGAAGCCATTGTCGTGGAGTAGGTCCTCAGCCATTTGCGCGCCGACGCCATGCATCGCAGTATACGCAATAACCGTTTCCAATTCAGAGCCTTGTTTGCTGATAAAAGAAGCTTGATTCACGGCTTGGCGGTAAGCTTGATAGTACTCTTCCGTTAGCCAAACCAGTTTTTCATCTTGTTCCGCATCACTTAAGCTCATTAGCGGGATGGGTTTAGTCGCCGCGATGTCGATCTCTGCTGCGATGCCACTGTCGTGTGGTGGGATGATTTGTGCGCCATTCTCCCAGTACACCTTGAAGCCATTGTACTCTGGCGGATTGTGACTCGCTGTAACAACAATTCCAGCAGCAGCTCCAAAACGTTCAATACCAAAGGCGACGATAGGTGTTGCGGCCACTTTACTCGTTAGGTAAACCTTAAAACCAAGTGCACATAGAACAGATGCGGTATCGGTAGCAAACTGCTTCGAATCCAGTCGTCCATCGTAGCCAATAACAACACCACGTTGCAGCGCTTGTGGAACATGGTCAGCTAGGTAGTGGCCTAAACCTGTTGCTGTTTCTTGAATCACTAAACGATTCATTCGATTAGGGCCGCAGCCCACTTTGCCGCGTAAACCCGCAGTACCAAACTCCAATCTTTGACTGAATCGATCGCCAATTTCATCGTGATTCTTTTCATCAATCAGCAGTTGAAGTTCTTCGCGAGTTCTTGGATCTGGGTCTCTCGCCAACCAGCTCATGGCATCTTGCATATTCATTAACCTTCTCGTTATAAATCGGCTCTGCAATCAATGTAATTGATATTCATTCGCATTACCTTGAAGGCAATCGTAAAACTTGCGCAAACAGTGATAAAGGTTCGACTTTTTTGCTGAGGCACAAATTAAATAATTGAGCATTTAGTAACTAATGCGACCTTGAATATTTGAGTATCGATAACTAGCCTTTTACATAAATATAACAAAAAGTAACAACTTCGCTGTTTTTGAACCTTTTATCGAGTTTGCTCGTAGCTTTTAACAGGTAGCAGTGTTGGCAATCTTTCATTGAGGATTGCTTGTCGGTCTGATTCCAAGTCTTTCATTTTTGAGACGGCGTTTGCCGTTTGATAGCTCGCACATATCCAATATGGATGGATAGAGGAGAGATCTTTTGAAACGATTATTGCTGAGGTATGCGCTACTTATCAGTAGTGTTATGTCGCTGTTAGTGGCTCCACTTGTTCAAGCAACGAGTGAATACAACATGACGCAAGGGGTAACGGAGATTAGTGGCAAAGTCTACGAGCTGCACATGCTGATCTTCTACATTTGTTGTGCCATTGCGTTTGTTGTGTTTGGTGTGATGTTCTATTCGATCCTAAGGCACAGGAAATCGAAGGGAGCGGTTGCCGCACATTTTCATGAAAGCACCAAAGTCGAAATCATCTGGACCATCATTCCTATTATCATCCTTATCGCAATGGCAATCCCTGCAACCAAAACCTTGATTGCAATGGAAGATACTTCTCAATCTGAACTCACAGTTAAAATTACAGGCTCACAATGGAAGTGGCATTACAGCTACTTCGGTGAAGACGTCGAGTACTTTAGTTTACTGGCAACCAGTGACAAAGAGATTGAAGGTATCGAAGCGAAGGGCGCGCACTACTTGTTAGAGGTAGACAAACCACTTGTGCTACCGATTAATCGTAAAGTCCGTTTCTTAATGACCTCGGACGATGTGATTCACTCTTGGTGGGTTCCTGCCTTCGCTGTGAAAAAAGACACAATTCCAGGTTTTATTAATGAAGCTTGGACAAAAATAGATGAGCCCGGCGTTTACCGTGGTCAATGTGCCGAGTTATGTGGTCGTGCTCACGGCTTTATGCCGATTGTTGTTCAAGCCATGGAAGAAGAAGATTTCGATGTTTGGCTGGCTGACCAGAAGGCGCTTGCGATTGCTGAGGCTCAAGCCGCTAAGGACGCATTAGATGCGTCACTTTCTTTGGAAGAGCTAAATACTATTGGTGAGCAAGTTTATGCATCTCGCTGTGCTGTTTGTCACCAAGCAAACGGCGAGGGGATTCCAGGCGCGTTCCCTGCTATTAAGGGTAGCCCAGTGGCACTTGGAAATGTATCGGAGCATATTGATGTTATCGTCTATGGCCGTTCTGGAACTGCGATGCAGGCCTTTGATAACCAACTTACAGAAAAAGAGATCGCTGCAGTGATCACCTACCAACGAAATGCTTGGGGTAATGATACTGGTGATGTTATTCAAGCATCAGACATCAACGCCTACAAGCAGCAAGTTGAAGGCGGGGGTGAAGATGCAGCCACCGACTCGAATGCAACGCCGAATAGCAAGGAGGCGATATGAGTTCACCAATTAACAAGCCGGTGAAATCTGCTCCGGCTGAAGATTTAGCGGCTAGTCACACTGCTGACGATTTAATCGATGTAACTGAGCATGACCATCATGAAGCTCCTAAGGGGTGGGCTCGTTGGCTCTATTCCACTAATCATAAAGATATAGGTACGCTCTATCTGTGGTTCAGTTTTGCCATGTTCCTGACGGGTGGCGCGATGGCCATGGTGATTCGTGCCGAGCTATTTCAGCCAGGGCTACAGCTGGTTGAGCCAGACTTCTTCAATCAGATGACAACCGTTCATGGGTTGATCATGGTGTTTGGTGCAGTCATGCCGGCGTTTACTGGCCTTGCCAACTGGATGATCCCGATGATGATCGGAGCGCCAGACATGGCTCTGCCTCGAATGAACAACCTCAGTTTTTGGATCCTTCCTTTTGCTTTCCTCATTTTAATTGGATCATTGTTTACTGAAGGTGGTGGCCCAAGCTTTGGTTGGACTTTCTATGCGCCTCTATCGACAACTTATGGGCCAGACAGTACGGCACTGTTTGTGTTTTCTGTTCATATCATGGGGATCAGTTCGATCATGGGTGCGATAAACGTGATTGTAACCATCGTCAATATGCGAGCTCCAGGTATGACTTGGTTCAAGCTGCCGATGTTCGTTTGGACATGGTTGATTACTGCGTTCTTGTTAATAGCGGTGATGCCAGTCCTCGCAGGCGCGGTAACTATGGTGCTAACCGATAAGTACTTTGGGACGAGCTTCTTTGATGCGGCTGGTGGGGGAGACCCTGTGATGTTCCAACACATCTTCTGGTTCTTTGGGCATCCAGAGGTGTACATCATGATCTTGCCATCGTTTGGCATTGTTTCAGCGATTATCCCAGCTTTCAGTGGTAAGCGTTTGTTTGGTTACCATTCAATGGTTTACGCAACCTGCAGTATCGCGATCCTGTCTTTCTTGGTATGGGCACACCATATGTTCACCACTGGGATGCCGGTCTTCGCCGAGCTGTTCTTTATGTATTGCACTATGCTGATTGCGGTGCCTACAGGAGTGAAGGTGTTTAACTGGGTTGCGACCATGTGGCGAGGGGCGCTGACCTTCGAAACTCCGATGCTCTTTGCGATCGCCTTTATTGTGCTGTTTACCATTGGTGGGTTCTCAGGGTTGATGTTGGCAATTGTGCCCGCCGACTTCCAATACCACGATACCTACTTTGTGGTAGCGCATTTCCACTATGTTTTGGTGACCGGAGCAGTGTTCTCTATCATGGCGGCAGCTTACTATTGGCTGCCCAAATGGACGGGCAACATGTATGACCACAAATTAAGTTTGTGGCACTTCTGGACTTCGGTTATTTCCGTGAATGTTCTGTTCTTCCCAATGCACTTCCTTGGTTTAGCAGGTATGCCACGTCGTATTCCTGACTACGCGATTCAGTTTGCTGATGTGAATCAGGTGGTGTCGATTGGTGGCTTTGCCTTTGGTTTATCGCAATTGATCTTCTTATGGTTGGTTATCAAATGCATCAAAGGTGGAGAGCCAGCAGAGAGTAAACCTTGGGATAGAGCTGAAGGGCTGGAGTGGACAGTCCCAAGCCCAGCACCGCATCACACCTTTACACACCCGCCAAAAGTGGAATGAGGTGATCTATGGACAAGCAATCACAAGACGAACATACACAAACGCAAAATAACGCCACAAAGCGGTCAACCAAGAAACTGACGGCCTATTTGATATTGAGTGTGATTGGCATGTTTGGCTTTGGGTTTGCTTTGGTGCCACTCTATGACGTGATGTGTGAAGCTTTGGGTATCAATGGAAAGACCAATACCGTGTCTTCGGTTCAGCCTCAAGGTATGCAGCCCGATTACAGTCGCACTGTGCGAGTTGAGTTCATGTCGCATATTAAGCCCGACATGCCATGGCGATTTGAGCCAGAAAAGCGAGTGCTTGAAGTCCATCCTGGTGAGGTGATTCAGACTAACTACATTGCTACCAATATGTCTGGATTGAATCTAGTTGGGCAAGCGGTTCCGTCTGTGTCTCCCGGCAACGGCGCAACGTACTTCAATAAAATGGAGTGCTTTTGCTTCAATCAACAACCGTTGAACGCCAAGCAGAGTACCGAAATGGGCTTGATCTTCTATATCGAGCCTAATATTCCAGAGTCGATCCACACTCTGACTCTCTCTTATACCTTATTTAACATTACCAATGGGACGTCATCAGAGCAGGATGTAGTCGCGAAAAACTGAGCCGTCGCAAGAACCTGTATCAACAAAAGGAGTTGAGCAATGAGTTCTAAAAAGGAAATCTACTTTGTTCCGCATCAGAGTCACTGGCCTCTAGTTGGCGCTGTCGCTCTATTTCTTGTCGCGCTAGGCTCAGGGTTAACTGTGCAGAATATGGGGACCGACGCCGCGGGTGGAGTATTTGGCAAAGTTACTCTGGTACTGGGCTTTGCGGTGCTGCTTTATATGTTGGCAGGGTGGTTCAGTAATGTGATTACCGAGTCGTTAAGTGGCCTCTATTCTGAGCAAATTTCCCGCTCTTTCCGACAAGGTATGAGCTGGTTTATTTTCTCTGAAATCATGTTCTTCGGTGCTTTCTTTGGCGCACTTTTCTACGCGCGCATGATCTCGGTGCCTTGGTTAGGTGGTGCAGGGAACAATGAGATGACTCATGAGGTGTTGTGGCCGATGTTTCAATCGATGTGGCCGCTAACAACCACGCCAGATGGTATCACTACTCAAGCTATGTCTTGGCAGGGATTACCGCTGAAAAATACCGTCATCTTGTTGCTCTCGTCTGTGACACTGCATATGGCTCATATCAGCCTTGAAAAGAACCAACGTATGGCGCTAACGGTTTGGTTAGAAATTACGATAGTGCTCGCAGGCTTCTTTCTTTTCTTCCAAGCAGAAGAATATATCCACGCCTACCAAGAGATGAATTTGACTTTACAATCAGGCATCTACGGTAACACTTTCTTTTTACTAACTGGTTTTCATGGCTTGCATGTCTGCTTAGGGACTATCTTTTTGATCGTGTTATTAGGGCGTGTAGCCAAAGACCACTTTACGTCTAAAGACCATTTTGCCTTCCAAGCAGGAAGCTGGTATTGGCACTTTGTTGATGTGGTCTGGCTAGGTCTGTTTATCTTCGTTTATGTGTTGTGATTGCTCTAGACATTGTGTGCGAGCAATTAGTAAGGGCGCGGATTAGGCGTGATAAAGCCAGTTGCCATCGCAAGTAGCAATAGGATCACCACAATGGCAGAGAAAAAGACGCGTCGCCCTAGGAAATGACTTAGTTGTTTGCCACTGTGTTTGCCCGATGAAAACTGAAATAACGCTTTCATGAGGTTGAAAGCAATAACAAACAGAAGGGCGACAAGAAGAACTTTAAACAAGATTACGGATGTCGATGAAACCATGGTGTTAACCCCTAATGAAGCAAATCATCAAAACAATCAACGTCGAAATGTCGGCGTTTGGGTGGTTGCTCTTTTAACTTTGGTTTCTGTCAGCTTATTAATCAAGTTGGGGTTATGGCAAAGAGAGCGTGGGTTTGAGAAGCAGCAGCTTGAACAACATCTGGCGATGAAAGCAAGTCAACCAAGTAAGCCATTGGTTACTGTGCTAACGGATTGGGAAATCTGGGTAAATAGTATTGAAAGCGATGATCTTTCTATAACGGAACAGAGTAACAACGCTGCAAGCAGCGAATACTTAAAGATGCTAAATGGAACCAAAGTAACGGTGAACTTTGCTGAAGATAACGGGTTGATGTTCTTACTGGATAATCAAACTCACCAAGGCAGTGTTGGATACATCTTGTATCAGTTAATGCCCGTAGTTGGTTTCTCTAAGCCAAAGTACATCTTAGTGGATTTAGGTTTTGTCAAAGCCAGCAAAAAGCGTAGTGAGCTTCCAGTGATTGAATTGCCTTTGATGCCTCAACAAGTTTCGGGTCGTTTATACGTTCGTTCCACTAACCCATTAAGTTCTGATTTGGCTTTAGAAGAGACCAAGCCGAAGCGTATTCAAAACTTGAATATCGCAGCGATATCCGATTATACCGCCACGGATATTCTGCCTGTTTTGTTTCAACCGATTCAGGATGAAACGTGGCCTTATGAATTGCTATGGCGGCCAACAGCGATGAAGTCAGAAAAACACTTTGGCTATTCAGTGCAGTGGTTTGCTATGGCGGCAGTACTGTCGGGATTGATGTTGCTAATGGGCTACCGTTTTTTCATCAAGCGCGACAAAAGGGAGAATCACGATGAAAAGTGATGAGCAAATGGCGTTTGAGAAAAGACGGCGCAAAGGACGATGGCTACTTGTCGGGCTTGTTATTATTTTTGCTTTGCCAGCCATTATCGCGAAAACCGTTTTAGACCAGCACTGGTACAACGAAGGGGCAACCAACACTGGTTTACTTATTGAGCCAAGGGTGACGCTTAATGATCTCTCTATAGATTTTGAAGATCCAAATCAGGGGTGGCTTATTGGTTATGTTGCCCCTGAAGGCTGTAACCAACTATGCGAGCAGCAGCTTCATTATATTAAACAAAGCTATCTGGCCTTGGGTAAAAATCGTGAACGTGTGACGCCAGTGATCTTTGCTACTAGCGCTGAAGGCAACAGTGCTGTTGACCAAGAGGCTTTCACACAAGTAATGGGTAATCAACAGCTTACCAATAGACTCGGTGAAGCCTCTATTGTTGTCATCGACCCTCTAGGGCAACTGGTGATGGTGTATGAGAGTGTTGCGCAGTCAGAAGAGCTAGTACCTCAATCAAAAGGCTTAATCCATGATTTGAGGAAGCTACTAAAGTTGTCTCGAGTCGGGTGAGTTTCTAAAAGAGTAGCGAGTTGTTTCACAACAGATAGGGAGATCGGTATTGATGATGAATTCAACCCCTAGATCATTGCTGTTACTAGTTAAAGTGAGCTTGATTCTGACGCTCATCGTGATTGTATTGGGCGCATATACTCGTTTGTCTGATGCAGGGCTAGGTTGCCCTGATTGGCCTGGCTGTTATGGCAAGCTCGTAGTGCCCTCGGGTGAGTCGGCTGTCGCTAATGCAAATTTAGAGTATCCAGAGCGAGCTCTAGAAGCGGATAAGGCTTGGATAGAGATGGTGCATCGCTACTTCGCTGGCTCGCTTGGTCTACTTATTTTTGCGATCGCTGCTTGGAGTGTCTCGAAACGTGTGACGCCAATAGGGTTGCCGTTACTTATCGTAGCCACCGTTATCTTTCAGGCGCTGCTTGGGATGTGGACAGTAACACTGAAATTGATGCCAGTCGTCGTAATGGCACATTTGATGGGAGGCTTCACGCTTCTGTCATTACTGAGCTTGCTGTACTGCCGTTTGAACAAGATAGGGCAGGGTTTTGCGCCATTTAAATCATTGTGGTTAAGGTTTTGGGCAAGCATCAGCCTCGTGGTTGTGGTCGGGCAGATCTTGTTGGGAGGCTGGACGTCATCGAACTATGCAGCATTAGTCTGTACCCAATTGCCAATTTGTGAAGGTAACTGGCTTGCTTATTTAGACTTTGATAAGGCGTTTGATCTTTGGCAAAGCGGACACGACAACTACGAGTTTGGTGTGTTGGAATATCCTGCTCGCTTGACCATCCATGTTATGCACAGGTTCGGAGCCATGGCCGCGGTGTTAGTGGTATTAATTACCGTTTATCAGCTCTGGTCTCAAGCTGGACATGGGCAAAGAAAGCTCGGGGCTATTTTAGCGTTTGTACTGTTATGTCAGGTTGGACTCGGTATCAGTAACGTCTGGTTCCATTTGCCTATCTCAGTTGCCGTAATGCACAACCTAGTGGCGGCACTGTTGCTGGTCACATTGGTCGTTACCAACTTTTTGGTATGGCAGCGTCAGACAAGGGACTTTTTATTGAAGGGAAGCGCATTAGGCGGAGGTAAGCATGGCTAGTAGAACGGATACTCATAATCAATTTGTACCATCGTCTAACACTGTTGTACGAGAGA
The DNA here is from genome assembly GCF_030248625.1 of Vibrio sp. D420a. NCBI lineage: Bacteria > Pseudomonadati > Pseudomonadota > Gammaproteobacteria > Vibrionales > Vibrionaceae > Vibrio > Vibrio sp. D420a. Next base: position 119,242 of record NZ_JAHGAN010000005.1, read on the forward strand.
AAGCAGTGTGGAGAGTCTACCTAACTCTGACCAAGCCTAAGGTTGTCGCGTTAATGCTACTCACGGCGCTAGTTGGGATGTGCCTTGCCGTACCTAACGGTCTACCGATTCAACAAACTGTGGTCGGGATGCTCGGTATTGGGTTGATGGCTGGATCCGCCGCGGCATTCAATCACTTAATTGATAGAAGAATTGATGGGCAGATGAGTCGGACGAGTCGAAGACCATTACCTTCAGGAGAATTAAGCAGCGCTCGCGTATTTATGTTTGCGGCATCGATCGGTGTTATTGGCTTTGTTGCTTTAGTTGTGTGGGTGAACGCGCTCACAGCATGGTTAACTTTCGCAAGTTTGTTGGGTTATGCAGTGATTTATACCATGTATCTCAAACGCGCGACGCCTCAAAATATCGTCATAGCAGGTATTGCTGGTGCTATGCCACCTTTGCTCGGTTGGACGGCTGTCACTAACGAGTTGCACTCTCATGCTTGGCTTTTGGTGATGATTATCTTTATTTGGACACCACCTCATTTCTGGGCGTTGGCGATTCACCGTAGAGATGAGTACGCTAAGGTGAATATCCCTATGTTGCCGGTTACTCATGGCATTGAGTACACCAAGACATCAATTCTTCTATACACGCTTTTACTTAGTGTGGTGTGTATTTTACCTGTGTTGGTTGGTATGAGCAGTTGGATATACCTCAGTGCCTCTTTGGTGCTCAATGGCGGCTTTGTTTACCACGCTTGGGTTCTGAAGTATCGCAGCAATGCCGCAAGCGCGATGCAGACCTTCAAATTCTCTATCTATCATTTAATGGTATTGTTTGCCGCGTTGCTGCTAGACCATTATTTGTTGTGAGTGTCAGCAGGTATGAAGATCACTTGCTTTAAACGCTTTTGACACATTATTCAAATTGATAAATCAGGTATGCAGATACAGTGGGCATGCCTGATATTTCTGTTTGGATGACTCTTTTAGGTGGCTAAATTAGTACAAAATTGGGTTCATAACACAACCAAACCTTTGGTTTTCACTAACCTTACGTTGACATAATTTCTATAGAAAAAAGCACAATTAATAGGTCTGAATTATACAAAGGGAACCCCATGGAATTTACCGACCTAGATAGAGAGGCGCTTTATCAAACTTGGATGTCACAGAAGTCACGTATGCGCCTGACTCAGATGGAATTTTCAAAGAAGCTGGGTATGAATCAACTCGCTTTCTCAAGAGTACTAAGAGGCGAAACCCCACTAACAATGTCTTTTGTCAGCCAGTTTTGTCGTTTGTTGCACCTCGAGCCCAAGAATGTTTTGCCATCTTTAAAAGAGGGCAGTGAAGGGCCAAAAATCGTCTATTTACAAAGTAGAATGAGTGTTGATGGTGAGATCCAAAACGCTTATATAGAAGGTAATCAAGTCGTTGTAGAGTACGCACATACCGTAAAGCCAAATTAGCTTTAGAAATTGGTCGTATATCAACAACAAACTTTTCGACATATTTTTTATATATGGTATAGCATACTCGCGTTGTTCAGTTAATGGTGAGTGCTAACATGACCTTTCTAAAATATTCCCTTCTGGCTGCCATCAGTGTCATCCTTGTCGGATGTGCTGGTGGGCCGATCCAAAAAGCCACTAAATTTACCTCTTACGAAGATTTTACTCCCGGACCTGATGGTGGTGTCGATTTGGTGTGGGCTCGTATTGGCCTGCGGGACGCAGAGCGCCTACAGAATAAATTAGAAGAGTATGATTCAGTCGTTATTGACCAGATCTTCGTGCTCGCGGAAGAAGGCTCGATTGATTCTGACGATATTCAAGAGTTAACCGACCACATGAATGAACGGCTTACCGAGCGTATTTCTCAATACAAGAAAGTAGTGAGCGAGCCCAATGGCAGCAGCTTGAGACTGAGTATCGCATTAAGCAATGTGGAAACACCGAATCCTATTTTAGCCGTAACGAGTAGCGTACTGCCGTTTGGCCTCGCGATGTCGACGATTTCCAAGGTAACCACGGGTGAGCATACCAACGTAGGCAGTGCAAGTATTGAGCTGTTGGTCAGTGATGCCCAAGATGGAACACCGCTGTTTGCTGCGATAGACCGTCAAGCCGGAAACAAAGACTTTTCGACCATGATTGACTCGCTTGATGACGCGAAAGACGCGATCAACTACTGGGTTGAGCGTTTAGGTGTTACCCTGACCAATAAGAATCAACTCTAAGAAAGATGAAACCATGTTAGACAAAGAGAACTTGATGAAGCTGGCACGGGTACAGATGCCATTTGGGAAGTACGCTGGGCGAGTACTCATTGACCTACCTGAAGAGTATTTGCTGTGGTTTGACAAGAAAGGCTTCCCCAATGGAGAGCTTGGAGACCTGTTGAAGCTCTGTCTGGCATTGAAAATTGAGGGGCTGGACAGTGTTGTTAAGCCTCTGAAAAGAATGTAAAGCGTAAAACAGCTGGCAAAATGTCAGCTGTTTTTTTATTCGAATCGCGAAAAAATGAAGCTAACTTTGTGCTAACTGTTTGTAAAATTGACGATTTTATTGGGTGTAAATTTATATATACAAAGTGTTTTTAATGTAAAACATAAAAAAAATTGCGTTTTTTTAAAATTAGTGATTGAAACTCTCGTTTTTCCTAGATAAGTTACAGGGAACAAGACGATAAGCGCTGATGTGAAAATTGTGCAAACAATATGCATACTCAGCTCAAGGATAGAAATAGGAAGAAGTAAGCAATGTTTCAAACAGATGATGTACGAATTAATAAAGTAAAAGAGTTATTACCCCCTGTTGCGGTACTAGAAAAGTTCCCTGCGACAGAAGTTGCTTCTTCTACAACTTTTGAAAGCCGTAAAGCGATTCACAATATTTTAGAAGACAAAGATGATCGCCTACTTGTGATCGTTGGCCCTTGTTCTATTCATGATCCAGAAGCTGCACTTGAGTATGGTAAGCGTCTGAAAGTACTGCGTGATGAACTGGGTGATCGTCTAGAAATCGTAATGCGTGTTTACTTTGAGAAGCCACGTACTACCGTAGGTTGGAAAGGTCTAATCAACGACCCGTACATGGATGATACGTTTAAGCTAAACGATGGCCTACGTATGGGACGTAAGCTGCTGTTAGACCTAACTGATATGGGTATGCCAACAGCAAGTGAGTTCCTAGATATGATCACGCCACAATATGTAGCGGATTTGATTAGCTGGGGTGCAATTGGCGCTCGTACTACTGAGTCTCAAGTACACCGTGAGCTGGCATCTGGTCTGTCTTGCCCAGTTGGTTTTAAGAATGGCACGGATGGCAACATTAAGATCGCGACAGATGCAATTCGTTCTGCGAGCTCGTCTCACCACTTCTTGTCTGTAACTAAGTACGGTCATTCTGCGATTGTAGAAACGGCAGGTAACCCTGACTGCCACATCATTCTACGTGGTGGTAAAGAGCCAAACTACAGTGCAGAGCACGTTGCTAAGATCAAACAAGAACTTGAAGCATCAGGCTTGCCTCAAAAGGTAATGATCGATTTCAGCCACGCAAACAGCTCTAAGCAGTTTAAACGTCAACTGAACGTTTCAGACGACGTTAGTGCACAAATTGCTGGCGGTGATGCTGCTGTCTTCGGTGTAATGATTGAGTCACACCTAGTTGAAGGTCGTCAAGATCTTGTTGATGGAAAGGTAGAGACTTACGGTCAATCAATCACTGATGCATGTATTGGTTGGGAAGACACAGAAACAGTATTACGCCAATTGGCTGATGCAGTTGAGAGTCGTCGTAACAAGTAACGTTATCTAACTCATTGAATAAAAACCTTGTTGTGCTGCAGCAAGGTTTTTTTGTTTTCTATTACAAGAACTTCGAGCCACTCTCTTTATAGGGATATAGATACCATAAAACATTGACTTACCGTATCGCTGATGGTTAAATTGAATGATGTTCGATAACTTGAAGGGTTTCATTCATGAAAACAAAATTCGTGCTTCCGAGCGTTGCTTTAGTGGTACTAGCGGTGTTCAACGCTCCTACGGTAGAAGCTGCGCAAGGGTTTACTGCAGAGCAACTATGTAAAGCTGGTCTTGCTTTAGCAATCGATAAGAAACCTCGTGGTATTAAAGCGACTTCAAGTGCAAGTAATCAACGTATTCTACTTAGCCTGAAAGACGGTAAGAACGAATGGGACTACCGCTGTAAGGTTAACCGTGGCAACAAAACAGTAAAATTGGAAGCGCGTGAACTCAAGCGAAATGATAAGTTTCTAGGTCAAGCGATACGTTATGACGTCGCCGATGCAAAGCGTTCAGTTAAAGTGACGATGAAGAAACGTAAAGGTAGTGGTTTGATCAACGAAACGTTTACTAGCATTCAACTGAAATAGTTTTACAGTGATTGAGTAGAGGAACCTCTAAGCCATAGACTTGTGAGCTGTGAAGAGCCCCAGAGAAGTAAAGAGCCATACATTAGGTATGGCTCTCTTTGTTTTTAAAGGCTGCTTTCTGGTGTGATTGGTGCCGCGTGCTCTGAGGTAGGGGCGACACCTTGCTGCAAATGAAGGGTTTGTGTTGGGAACGCGACATCAGCTTGATGGGCGTGCACAATCTCTAGCACTTTAAGCAACACATCCTGTTTTACTTCGTGAAAACGAATCCAGTTGACCGTTTTTGTGAAGGTGTAAATGAAGAAGTTGAGGGATGAAGGACCAAACTTATCAAAGTTCACGATTAGTGTTTGCTTGGCATCAATATCCGGATGGTTTTCTAGCATCGTCTTTACTTCATCCACAATCGCTTGCATCTTGTCAGCATCTTCGTAACGAAGGCCTATGGTCTCATTGATACGGCGATTAAGCATGCGTGATGGGTTCTCCACTACGATATTACTGAACACCGAGTTCGGTACGTAAATCGGTCTTTTGTCGAACGTTCTGATGATAGTCATGCGCCAGCCGATGCGTTCTACTGTACCTTCAATCTGACGATCTGGAGATCGAATCCAGTCTCCAACTTTGAATGGGCGATCGAAATAGATCATCATGCCGCCAAAGAAGTTAGATAGTAGGTCTTTCGCTGCCAAACCGACGATTAAGCCACCCACACCACCAAAGGTCAGAAGGCCAGATAGACTCAAACCAAAGGTCTGCATGATGGTGAGTGCTCCCATCACCATAAAGAACAGACGGAATACTTTGGCTATCGCCTGAACCGTTGTCTCATCACGTTTCTTCTGCGCTAGGATGTACTCTTCACTGTTGGTGATCATTCTGAGCGTGAACCACACGAAGGTACAGATAATCAAGATGTGCTTGAGGGTACGAAGCCAATTGATTTCGCCCCCAAATTCCCCTTGTAAAATCAATCCCAGAGAGACAGTGCCTGGCCAGCACCAAAGTACGGTACTGACTGGCGTTTTTAGCGCATCGAGCAGCAAATCATCCCAATGGAATGCGGTTTTCTTGGCTAATATTTCCAAGCGACTATGAAGGATTCGCCACGCAACCCATGCGAAGAAGCTAGCAATAGTGATGAATAAAACACTGCTGCTCCATTCATGATGGTTTGCATTTACGTATGTCTGAACTTGTTGAATTAATTCGTTCATGTTTTGAATTCACTCAGTGATAACGCGGATGTCATAGCAAGTGTTGTGCCCACAAGAAATAGAATAGCTGCGTCTAGATAGCTTTATGCAATTGTGTGCTATGACAGAAAAATAAGTGGCCCGAAATTAGCAGAAATCCAATTTGTTCTCTACCTTTAAAATCAAGAGATTAGGAAATTTTATCAGCGTAATGATGAATAATCTTATTCACTCAACGCTGCTGTTCAAGACTTGTTGTTTAGCCTCAACCAATGAGGATAGAGGAAATTATGACAGATAAACAGTTTGCAGTGATTGGGTTAGGTCGTTTTGGGCTCGCGGTATGCAAAGAGCTTCAAGATTCAGGGGCGCAGGTGCTAGCGGTAGATATTAATGAAGAGCGAGTTAAGGAAGCGGCTGGCTTTGTATCGCAAGGTATTGTCGCAAACTGTACCAGCGAACAAACCGTGAAGGAATTGCGATTAGATGAGTACGATATGATCATGGTTTCAATTGGCTCTGATGTGAACGCCAGTATTCTGACCACACTTGTTGTGAAAGAGGCGGGTGCTAAAACGGTATGGGTGAAAGCGAATGATAAGTTTCACGCTAAGATTCTGACCAAGATTGGCGCAGACCATGTCATTCTTCCCGAGCGAGATATGGGTATCCGAGTCGCAAGAAAGATGCTCGACAGACGCGTGTTAGAGTTTATTGATTTGGGTAGTGACCTCGCTCTGACTGAAATTGTAATAGGGCATAATCTACTTGGGCGGCCGCTCTCAGACCTCAAACTGTGTCAACAAAGTGATGTGCATGTATTGGGTTTCAAACGAGGCCCTAACTTGGTCAAAGCACCTGAATTAGATATTAGTTTGGAGATTGGGGACGTGGTCATCATTGCGGGCCCTAAAGAGTTATTGGCTAATCGACTTAAATCATTGTCATAAGGCGGTCTATGCATTCAGTTCAAAGAAGAGGGCTGTTCTACACTTTAAAGCCAGACAATAAGCCGAAGAAAGGCTCTGAGCCAAAGATCATCCTCACCAGTTTTCTTGGAGTTCTCATTCCGTCAGCAATTCTTCTCACTTTGCCTGTCTTTTCGGTTACGGGCCTTTCATTCACTGATGCCCTGTTTACTGCGACCTCAGCAATAAGTGTAACTGGTTTAGGTGTTGTGGATACTGGAACCCATTTTACTCTGGCGGGTAAAGTCCTATTGATGTTCCTAATGCAGGTAGGTGGGCTTGGCCAAATGACGTTGTCAGCGGTACTCCTATATATGTTTGGGGTGAGGCTTAGTTTGAAGCAACAAGCGCTCGCTAAAGAGGCATTAGGACAAGATAAGCGCGTTAACTTGAGAAGCTTGGTCAAAAAGATCATCGCGTTTGCGCTTATCGCGGAAATCATTGGTTTTATTCTGCTCTGTTTTCGTTGGGTACCAGAATATGGATGGGAAACCGGGAGCTTTTATGCTCTGTTTCACTCTATTTCGGCTTTTAACAACGCAGGCTTCGCGCTCTTTTCAGATAGCATGATGACGTTTGTCGATGATCCTCTAGTGATCTTCACTCTAGCAGGGTTGTTCATCTTTGGAGGTTTGGGGTTCACTGTTGTCGGCGATTTAGCTTCAAATTGGCGCCGTGGCTTCAATCACCTGCATCTACACACCAAAATCATGTTAACAGCGACTCCGACACTGCTTTTAGTTGGAACCATATTGTTCTGGTTGTTAGAGCGAAACAATAGTGAAACGATGCAAGGTCTCACAACGAACGGTCAGTGGCTGGCAGCATTCTTTCAATCAGCCAGTGCTCGTACCGCAGGGTTTAATAGTGTCGACCTTACTCACTATACTCAGCCCGCTCTGCTCGTCATGATTGTCTTGATGTTAATCGGTGCCGGCTCAACTTCTACGGGGGGAGGGATCAAGGTATCAACGTTCGCAGTGGCTTTTGTGGCTACGTGGAGTTTTTTACGCCAGAAAAAGCACGTTGTGATGTTTAAGCGTACCGTTTCATGGCAAGCAGTTACCAAATCCTTAGCCATCATCGTGGTCAGTGGGGCTATGTTAACGACAGCGATGTTTTTATTGATGTTAACGGAGAAAGCGGCATTTGATCGTGTCATGTTTGAAGTGATATCAGCCTTTGCAACCGTTGGTCTGACTGCAGGGCTAACTGCAAACTTATCTGAGGCGGGCAAATACATTATGGTGGTCGTTATGGTTATTGGCCGAATAGGGCCGTTAACTTTGGCTTATATGTTAGCAAGACCAGAGCCTTCGCTGGTGAAGTATCCAGAAGATACTGTGCTAACGGGATAATTCTTCATTGGATTGAAATGATAAAGCCAGCTTTAATGCTGGCTTTTGTCTGTTATATTGCTAGTGATGATTAACCCTCAAACATCTCCAAATAATCTCCGTATCCCTCTTCAGCTAGCTTCTCGACCGGAATGAATCGCATAGCCGCTGAGTTCATGCAGTAACGTAGTCCTGTCGGCTTTGGTCCATCTTTAAACACGTGACCAAGGTGTGAATCACCAAAGCGGCTGCGTACTTCGGTACGTGGATAAATCAGCTTGTAATCGGTTGTCGTCACAATGTAGTTGTCATTGATTGGTTGAGTGAAACTCGGCCAACCCGTACCTGACTTGTACTTGTCTTTTGATGAGAAAAGCGGTTCACCGGTTACGATATCAACATAGATGCCTTCTTCTTTGTTATCCCAGTACTCATTATCGAACGGGCGTTCTGTCGCGTCTTTTTGAGTCACGTTGTACTGAAGCGATGTCAGCTTCTGCTTGATCTCGGACTGTGAAGGCTTAGTGTAAACTTTCACGTTTGCAGCTTGGTTTTTGCCATCTAATAGTTGGCGAATCGTTTGTGGGTTTTCTTGGCGATCATCACCAAAGATTTTATCTAGGTACTGATCTCGACCTGACGCATAACGGTAGTAGTTGTAACGAACCTTACTCTTCTTGTAGTAGTCTTGATGGTAGTCTTCTGCTGGCCAGAATTTTTTAAACTCAATCAGCTCAGTTTTTAGAGGAGCACCAAATAGGTTTGCTTCTTCGATTTCATTCATGAAGTTTTGAGCAATCTCTTTTTGCTCAGCGTTATGATAGAAAACAGCTGGACGATATTGAGGACCACGGTCGACAAATGAACCTTTGTCGTCGGTTGGGTCAATATGACGAAAGAACTGGTCAAGCACTTGCTCATAGTTAACCACGCTAGGGTCATAAACAACCTTGATTACTTCGATGTGTTCCGTTTTGCCTGATGCTACTTGTTTGTATGTTGGGTTCTCTAGCTTTCCACCTGAGTAACCCGAAACAACATCGATTACGCCATCGAGTTTTTCAAGATCGGACTCGGTACACCAAAAACAACCACCAGCTAAAGTTGCAACTGCAGTTTTACCAGAGTGTGCCTCTTTATCCATTGTATTGGCTGTGCCTGTTTGGCTAACAAATAGTGAAACCAGTGGTAATGCGACCACGAGTGAAACCAATATTTTAGATAATTTCTTCATAGATACCTCATCTTGACGTTTACTCATTCGATGCTGAATGTACGAATAGAGACAGGACTTTGATGGAAAAAATTACATTATTCACTAAAAAAATATTTTGAAATTAAATTGTGCGTGTTTAAACGGGACGACTTGCTCTCCGATACGACCAGTAGTAGGGTGACGTTTATGTCGTTGTATAACCATAATGAGTGCGCGTCACTCGACTAAGGAAAAACATGAAAGCAGAAGTTAAATGGGTAGAAGGCTTTAAGTTTCTGGGCCAATCTCAATCAGGTCACTCTATCGTAATGGACGGTAGCGGCGGTGCAACGGCTCCTAGCCCTATGGAGATGGTATTGATGGCTGCTGGTGGTTGTAGCTCTGTTGATGTGGTCGATGGCTTAAAAGAAGCAGGACAAGCGATTACAGGGTGTAATGCAAAGCTTTCGACAGAACGCCGTGAAACAGCACCAAAGATCTTCACTGCCATCAATATTCACTTCGAAGTGTCTGGTGACAACTTAGATGAAGAACTGGTTGCGAAAGTATGTGCTGATTCATTAGAAAAATACTGCTCAGTTTGTTTGATGTTGGGCGCAGGTGTTGAAATGACCCATAGCTGGGAAATCGTCTAACAAGAAGAAAGGCCATGCATCTAAGATACATGGCCTTTCGTTTTACGAATAATTACGCTAGGTCGTTTGAGCGGTGTAGCTAATAATTATTGGGTTGTCTCTTCAACCATGATTTTTTCAACTTGAACTTCTTCAGTGTATTCAAAGCCTGGAATAGTTGCTTCGACACGTCGGTTCATCGCACGACCTTCAGCTGTATCGTTTGATGCTACAGGGTTTTCTTCACCTTCACCAGTTGCTGTGATACGGCTAGCATCGATGCCTTGCTCTTCGATATATGCAGCAACTGCTGCCGCACGTTTCTTCGAGATCATCATGTTGTATTCCGCGGCACCCGTTGAATCAGTATGACCAACTACTTCTACACTTGATTGTGGGTGAGCCTGAAGTACAGCAATCAGAGGACCAAGGGCCGCCTTACCATCAGATGAAAGTTCAGTACTATTGGTTGCGAACATCTCTTGCGAGAAGCTTTCGGTTTGCTCTTTGGTCACAACAACCGTTGTTTTCTCTTCCACGACCACTTCTTGTACTTCTGTAATTGGCTCAGAAGGTGCTTGAGTTACTACTGCAGTAGTGGCTGCCGCCGCTGCAGCAGAAGCCGTTGTTGCGCCTGTGCCAAAGTTATAGCTAACACCAACAGAGAACAGATTTGCGTTCAGATCTTGAATGTAATTGTCATCGAAGTCATCGAAGTATTGGTATTCAACTCTTACAGCCCATGTATCTGAGAATTGTTTTTCTACACCAGCCCCTAAAGATAAAATGAAAGCGTCTTCACCGCCGTGAGAGATGTACGCTGGACCACCTTTCACAAAGAAGTCAAACTCTTGCTCTACCGGTAAACGGTACATAGGGGTTAGAGAAATAGCGATTAGAGGGTCACTGAACTGTGCTGCGATGCCACCCTTAGAGAAGCTTGTTTTGTAATCTCCTAAGAAGTCAGAACTTAGCTCAACACCAATGCGGTCTGTAAAGTTGTAACCGGAGTAGATGCCGGCTCCTACTGCATCATCGTCACACTTGAGGCCGTCTACACAAGCGCTGTCTAACCAACCAAGACCAAGTTTAGCACCGACGTAAGTTGTCGCTGCGATAGATGGCGCAGCCGCAAGACCTGAGGTCGCAATAAGTGCACACATAATTTTTGACAGTCTTTTCATAATCTTATCCTTGTGATTAATTTTTATTCTACCTGGATCTGCCATTAAATGGTCATCGACTGTTTGTAACACACTGCTTGCAGACGATAACTGGAGGCATTGATCCAGTTGGAATCTATCTATATGAGCGGTATTTCTATTGTTAATCCGATTGCACATGGTAGTCAACAAAATTGTTAAAAATTATACATTTAACTAAATTCATGTATTCACTGGGTTGATAATAATTGGTTGTATATATAGCTATAGCTCAAGGTCATGATTTTACAAATTATTTTGGTAAAAAGAGTGAATCTTTTATGCCACTTTATTCGTATAAATCAAAAGTCCCGACGTCAACTAATTGACATCGGGTATGATTTGAGGGGGAAGATTTTAGGCTGTTTGTTTCTATAAACTAAGGACGTTCACCACGTAAGATGCGAGCCTCGATCTGTTCGATAACGTTCGGTAGATCAGCAATAGTATCAATTAGATAGTGTGGTTTAGACTTGCCGAGTTTTTGCTTAGCTTTGTTACGAGCTGCGGCAAGCGTTGCTTCATCCGCTTGTTGGTACTCCTCGAAGGTTAAGCCCGCTTCATTTCCAGATAAAAGAAGACCAACTGTCCACATGCCTGCATTGTGGCCTTCATCGATCCCCGGAGCAGCATCATCAACCTTAATACATGAAGCGACATTGGTAACACCAAGGTCGATGACGTTCTTTAATGCCATGAATGGTGCAGGGCGGCCACCTTGTGGAAGGTCATCAGTGGCAACTACGCAATCTGGATGATATCCGTAGTCCGCTGCGACTGGAACAAGCACGTCCATCACTTGGCGAGGGTAACCTGAACATGAACCAATCTTTACGCCTTGCGATTTCAAGTTATTTACCACTTCGATGGCATTTAAGATAGGCGCGGCGTGGTCAGCTACTTTTGCTTTCTGTAATGGCATGAATGCCGCGTATATCGCATCGATATCTTCAGAGTTCATGTCTCTACCGAACTGTTCATTCCAGCGAGCCTTTACAGAAGGTAATTGGCCCACAGCTTGAATGTGGTCCCATTTACCGAGCCCCATAGGCTCGCGAGCTTCTTCAAGAGAAATATGAAAATCGAATCCTTGTTTGAACGCTTCTACAAAAATGCTGGTTGGAGCGAACGAACCGAAGTCTACGATGGTGCCCGCCCAGTCAAAAATTACCGCTTGGATTGTGGATGATTTCGTCATGATTGTTTGTCCTTTGTAAGCCTTGATATCAACGTCAAGGCTGTCACTAATTTGTTGGTGATGATTAACGTTGAATGAGGTTAAATCTGGTATCCAAAGTCTCGACATACTTTATCGATAGCCGCTTCAAAGATATCTAGAGCTGCATTGAGAGCGCTGCGTTCGATGATCAACGGAGGACTAAGTTGTGCGACATTCCCTTGTGAAACTTTAAAGCTCAAACCTTGATTTAAACACTGGTAAAGCAGCGCTTCAGCTTCATCGTATGCACGAGTCTTGGTGAGAGGGTCTGTTACCAATTCGACTCCCCATAAAAGGCCAATTCCGCGCACATCGCCGATAACGGGGTAGCGTGCTTTCATATCGAGCAAGCGTTCTTTGACGAACTCACTATCGTCTTTCACTTTTTGTAAAAGGTTGTGCTGTTCGATGACTTGCATGGTTGCCAGTGCTGCAGCGCAACCGATCGGGCTTTTCTCGTGGGTGTAATGACCGAGTGAGACTTGTGCTGCCGTGTTATATTTGTCTTTGGTTACCATTGCTGCGATCGGAACCAAACCACCGCCAAAGCCTTTTCCAATACAGAGAATATCTGGCTCGATGTCATAAGCTTGATGAGTAAACCATTCGCCACTGCGTCCCATACCATTAGGAATATCATCAATGATCAGCAGCACGTTGTGCTTGTCGCAGATCTCTCGGATTCGTTTCCAATAGGCTTTGCTTGGCACTTGGACATCAGTGTTTCGAACCGCTTCTGCAATGAATGCGCCAATGCCTCCCTCTTTCTCAATCACATACTCAAGGTAGTCGGCGTAATGGACATCTGAGTTTCGGTCGCCATCGTTCATTGGGAAAGCACCTCGGTACGACACCGCTGGTGGAATACGCTCTACTCCAGCCATTAATGGCCCCATGCCTTCACGAAAACATGCTTCACCACCGACAGAGATAGCATCTAGAGAGGCTCCATGAAAAGAGTCCCACAGCGAAACGACTTTAAAGTTGTTAGTTACGTGCCTTGCTAGCTTCAGTGCCATCCCAATCACAGAGGTACCACCGGGTGCGAACAACACACGGTTGAGTTCGCCACCACAGATTTGCGTTAGCTTTTCTGCGCACTCGATGGCCGTTTCGTTAGTAAAGCGTCGCGGAGAAAACGGCAGCGAAGCCATTTGTTCGGTTACTTTCCTGATGACTTCTGGATGTCCGTATCCCAGTTGATGGACATTATTCCCATGGAAGTCCATGTACTTTTTACCCGTTGCATCCTCTATATAGATACCTTCTGCATGTTGCAACGTATCTAAGCAGGGCGTTGACATAGCTTGGTGAAGAAACACATCCGAATCTCTCTTCAAAAGCGCTTGAGTGGCTTTATCGTCCAGAGAAGCGTTCCACTCCTGTCGCGCTGGTGTTGTGTTTACATCTCCTTCACTGCGAAAGTGAGTGTGAGAGTGGTTCTCTTTTGATTCACACTGCATCATGCGTTCACTTCCCAGTACTTTGCCTTTCCGATCGCACTTATTAGACGCTCAATGTCAGAAGGGTAAACCTCACCAATGTTGCCAATGCGGAAACAGTCAGCGTTGGACACTTTACCCGGATAGATAACGAAGCCTTGCTCTTTAAGGCGCTCATAGAACTCTTTAAATTGGTAGTCGCTATGAGTTGGAGAATAGAAAGAGGTGATAATAGGAGAGTGAAGATCGTCGCTCAGTAACGGTTCGAAACCCAGAGAACGCATTCCAGCCACCAGTGTTTTCTGGTTGGTTGAATAACGTTGGAATCTCGCTTCGATGCCGCCTTCTTGCTCAAGCTCGATGAGTGCTTGATAAAACGCGCGCACGGTATGCGTTGGTGAAGTAAAGCGCCATTTACCATGGTTCGTTTCCATACAGTGCCATTGGTCGTAAAGGTCTAAACTCAGTGAGCGAGCTTGCCCCTTACATTTCTCAAGTTCATCTTGTTTGGCAATAACAAAACCAAAACCCGGTACACCTTGAATACATTTATTTGCTGAGCTGATCATAAAGTCGATACCTAGGTCAGCGATGTCCATTGGGATACCACCAAAGCTTGACATGGCGTCGAGAATTACGATTTTTCCTTGTTGCTTAGCCAGTTGTGCAATCTCTTTAATAGGATTCAACATGCCTGTTGTGGTTTCGCAATGAACAATTGCAACATGGGTAATGTTTGGATCCATGGCCAATGCCGTTTCCATTTCGTTGAAGTCAGGTTGTAATGTTTCGCCTGGTGAAACGACATGGCATGGAATATTTAAATACTGCGCAATTTGTGCGATGCGAGCGCCATAAGCACCGTTATCGACCACCAGTAATTTGCCTCCTGTGCCGATTACACTGCCAATCGTCGCTTCAACAGAAGCAGTGCCACTGCCTTGCATTAATACACTTGTATAGCCTGTTTGTTGCGTTGCAAACTGAACCAGCTTATGGCGGATGACCTGTACGATGTCTTTGTTGTATTCATCGTCCCATGTACACCAGTCTTTTAGCATCGCTTGGCGAACTGATTCAGAAGTGGAAAGAGGGCCAGGGGTTAAGAGCAAGTATTCGTTTTTCATCTTGATTTCCATTTGGACTATACCAATATTTGCAATTACTCTATCAATCGAATCTGATGGAGGTAAAGAGTAAAATCACCAGATTCACAAAAGCTTCACATTCAAAATTCTTGATGGTCATCTCGTCAGTAAAGATCTTAAAAATGCCATTTTTTGTTCATTTAATCGTCATAAAACTCGAATAGGTTAATATTTGTCATCTGGTACATACCAGTAAGGTATGTGCTCATTAATGAAAATGAAAGAATGTAAGTCAACTTGGCTGCATCCACTCTTGCTAGACAGTTCAACTGGAGAACATGATGAAAAACCGTTTTATGAAAGGATCACTTGCTGCACTTGTGTCACTACTGGCTACCAACGCATTTGCGGCCGAGGAAGTGACGGTTTATACAGCGTTTGAAACAGATATTTTGGCGAAGTACAAGAATGCATTTGAGAGCGAAAACCCGGACATTCGCATCAAATGGGTACGTGATTCAACGGGCATTATGACGGCTAAGCTATTGGCTGAAAAAAACAACCCAAGAGCCGAAGTTGTTTGGGGGCTTGCGGGCTCATCAATGGCTCTGTTGAAAGAAGAGGGTATTCTTCAACCATATACGCCTCAAGGTGTTGATGCACTTCGCTCAAATCTGAATGATCCACAATCTACTCAAGCTTGGTACGGTAATGACGCATTTTTCAATGCAGTTTGTTTTAATGAAGCCGTTGCAAAACAGTTGAACTTGCCTGCACCTCAATCTTGGGAAGACCTCACCAAGCCTATCTATAAAGGCCACATTGCAATGCCAAACCCGGCATCTTCCGGTACTGGTTACATGCAAGTTTCAGCATGGCTGCAAAACATGGGCGAAGACCAAGCATGGAATTACATGCAAAAGTTAGATAAGAACATTGCACACTACACGCACTCTGGTTCTAAACCTTGTGTACAAGCTGGTATGGGTGAAGTTGCTATCGGTATTTCTATGGCAAGCCGTGGTGCTAAGTTGAAAACGCAAGGTGCTCCATTGGCCGTAATTACTCCAGCAGGTATCGGCTGGGAATCTGAAGCAGTTGGTCTTGTTAAATCATCAGAAGCAGCAAAACGTGTTGTGGACTGGTCGATTTCTAAAGCAGCAAATGAGCTTTACATTGAGATGTACCCAGTCGTTGGTCATAAAGACGTAACAGCAACAGTGAAAAACTTCCCGAATGTTGAGAAGAACATGGCGAAGATGGACTTTGCTCGTATGGGTAGTGAGCGTGCAGACGTATTGAAAACTTGGTCTGATAAGTTTGACGCGAAGTCTGAACCTAAATCTTAATCTTACCCCTCTAAATCAAAGGAAGGCTTAGGTCTTCCTTTTTTGATCAATCAGTGCAGCCCTTTAATGCTCGCTCTCTAATAATTCTCAATATTAATCACACCGTACGTTTTGGTGTCGATTTCGCTAGGTAACTCTTTTATGTCAAAACACTACTCATACTGGTTCAAACAAGCCTTGCAACAGGAGTTTGGTCAGGACACTCCGCCAAGTGATGCTGGTCAACCACTGACACAAGATATCGAAACAGACATCGCTATTGTTGGTGGTGGGTACACAGGATTATGGACCGCTATTTTAATTAAACAGCAACAGCCAGAAACGCGAGTTGTGGTTATTGAAAAAGGTTTGTGCGGTAGTGGCGCATCGGGTGCTAATGGTGGGTGTATGCTCACTTGGTCCACTAAGTTTCCAACTTTAAAACGCCTTTACGGAGAGCAACAAGCAAAATGGCTGGTGGAGCAGTCTGAAAAGGTCATTTTTGAAATAGAAGCGTTTTGCAAAGAGCATGATATTGACGCTCACCTTTATCGCAGTGGTACCTATTATACGGCGACGAACCAAGCACAGAGAGGTGGCATGGCCCCTGTTGTAAGTGAGCTGAAAAAGCAGGGAATCAACAGCTGGCAGGAGTGTGGTGATAACCTCAGTCGTCAGGCGGGATCAGAGCGTCACATCGAAGGTTACTATTCCGAAGCGGCCGGTAGTGTTCAACCGGCATTGTTAGCAAGGGGTCTTCGCCAAGTTGCAATTAAGTTAGGTGTCGAAGTTTACGAAAATACCCCGATGCTAGAGTTGAATTACGGTGAGCCAGCTAAGGTCGTAACACCCGCAGCAACCGTTACGGCCGATAAAGTGGTGCTAGCGCTGAATGCATGGATGCTTGACCACTTTAAAGCTTTCAAAAGAAGTATCGTGGTTGTCTCTTCGGATATGGTGATTACTGACCCGATTCCAGAAAAGCTCGGGGAGTATGGCCCAGAGCAAGGCGCAGCTGTGGTTGATTCGAGGATCTTTGTTCATTATTACCGAGATACACGAGATGGCCGACTGATGCTTGGCAAGGGAGGCAATAAGTTCTCTTTTTCCAATCAAGTCGATAATATGTTTAACCAGCAGACGCAGTACCTTCCACTACTTAAAAACTCATTTCAAACCTTGTTTCCAAAGCTAGAACAGCAAGATTTCGCTTACAGTTGGTCTGGCGGTTCTGATCGTTCTGTTACCGGGCTACCTTTCTTCGGTAACATTGAGAATCAATCGAACATCTTTTATGGTCTCGGCTACTCAGGCAACGGCGTTGCTCAAACTCGTATGGGAGGCAAAATTCTTTCGTCGATGGTTTTGGGGTTGGACAATAAATGGACAAGAAGCGGCATGACAGAAGGCCCGCTCGGTCATTTTCCACCAGAGCCATTTCGTTGGCTGGGAGCGATGATGGTGCGCGATGCGGTGCGTCGAAAAGAACATGCAGAAGATGTAGGTCAAAAGCCGATGTGGATAGACAAGCAACTGGCCAAGTTGGCTGGTGCAGCAGGCAAAGCGGACAAAATTACTGGGTAGTTTTGGGATATTGCTTGGTGAATAAATGGAAGGCAACTAAGTCATCTTTTAGTTGCCTTTTTGCTTATCTAAAGCTTGTTTTTTCGCGGTAAACCGGGAACGCTTCGTTCAAATAGCTTTGGAGCTTATCTAGAATTGGTAAGCTGCACTTAGTTTAATTTCTCGACCAGGTGAAGCGACCCCATTTGATAGATACGCTTCGTAGTAACGATCTGTCAAGTTAGTCACAATTGCACCAAACGAAAGCCCTTTAACTTGCTGAACTTCCCATGTCGCATAGATGTCTTGCAGAGTATATTGGTCACTAGGTTTGTTGCTGTAGGTTTTGTCTTCACCTGTTTTGGTTTGAGCGTCGTACCAGCGAAGTTTCCAACCTGTTGTTAAGCCCTCACTCCATTCATAACCCAAACCAAGGTTAATGTTGAGTGGTGGTGTATTAGGGAAGTCTTCATCACTGCCTGTTGAATCGGCTAGACTGCCTTTATATTTCCCGCGAACGTAAGCAACAGAAAAGTCGCTAAAGAAATCAGCAATACGATATTGGCTGATTAGTTCGAAACCATGATTCTTGTAGCCATCTAGGTTGGTGTTCCAACTTTGGTTTTCATCCGTTTCTTTGTCTAAATTCGCACCTACTCGGTTGTGTACGTGGTCACTCACATCATTGAAGAAAACAGTAAATTCAGTGCCAATAGAATCGCTATCGCTAAATAACCCATCAGTAATGTTGATGACACTTGCTTGATAGGCATGGATTCGTGACACCTCAAGGTCGCGAGCGGTTGCCGTCGCCGTTGCCCGTGCATACTGAACAGAATATAAGTTATCGATAGTTGGTGCTTTCAATGCATATGCGTATGAGAAATTTAAGCGCGTACTATCGGTCGCTTCGTAATCAAGGTCGATGCGAGGGCTGAAACCTTCATGTGTTGTTTCGCTGTAGTCATGTCCTGCAGCTGGATCGTTATAATCTGGTGCAGCATTTCCTTTACCTTCACTGACCACATACTCATACCTTATGGACGGAGTAACCGTGAAGCTAGGTGTTGCTTGGAAGTGGTCAGCAATATAAACCGCATAGGTTTTTTGCTTACCTGAAGGCTCATAATATGGCGTGTACCAGCCGTAATTTTTCTCTGCTTTGCTATCGTATGACGCATTGAAAACCAATGAATCACGTTCCGTTCTTTGATATTGAAGGCCCGTGACTAAGGTGTGGTTACCAAGAATCGCGGTGTTATAGATATCGACAAAATCGCGTTTGTAGCTGAGC
This sequence comes from Vibrio sp. D420a, assembly GCF_030248625.1. Classification (NCBI taxonomy): domain Bacteria; kingdom Pseudomonadati; phylum Pseudomonadota; class Gammaproteobacteria; order Vibrionales; family Vibrionaceae; genus Vibrio; species Vibrio sp. D420a. The sequence continues at coordinate 138,106 of NZ_JAHGAN010000005.1, forward strand.
CAAGACTCGTGTCCATAGCTACCTACTGATACCCACATTTTTTCAAAGGCAATATCTGGGCGTACCCAGTGACGATCATTCTCAGATCGCGCAGTCTTAATGTTGAAATCAATGTACGGGCTGGACGGTGAGTAATGATATGAAGCTGTCGTCGTGTTGTCGGTGTATTCGTTGTATACCGTATATGCGTATTTTGCAGCTTCTAGTGAACCATATTTTTTGATCGTCCATTCGGTAATATTTGGCATTTCGCCGCGTCGGTTTGCCCATGGTTTACGACCTTCATCTTTATAGCGAGTGTGGCTCACTTCGAATTGATGATGGTCGTTTTCATAACCTACTTTAAACAGCATGTTTTCTTGTTCATACCCAGAATAATCTAGGCCATTGTCTGAACCACCGACGTGGATATCATCAGAGTCTGTCACCGAGCCATTGGCGATATAGTAAAATCCGGTATCGCTTTTGCCGTAGACGCTCAGGTTGTATGCCATAGAGTCGCCGTTGGTGTTGTATCTCTGATTTGCACGAAAGCCGAAGTTTTCTCCTGGTGTTAGCAAGTCATCAACTGTCTTGGTTTTGATGTGAATAGTGCCACCAAACTTACCGTTGAGCGCTCTATAGTCATGTGCACCTTTGATAACTTCCGCTTCGCCAATCAAAAATGGGTCGAAGAAAAATGTACCGTAACGGTATTGTTGAAAACCGATCGGTGCGCCATCAACGAATACGGCTATGTCACTTGGGTCAGAGAAACCACGGATATTGATACGCTCACCACCGGAACGAGCGCCACCGTCAAGGTGTGCACCAGGCACTGAATCGATAAGAGACGCAAAGTTGGAATATTGTTGCTCTTCCACTTCTTGCCAGTCGATAGTAGTTTGACCCGGTTCCGATACGGTAATTGGTTTGGCGTATTGAACACCAATGACTTCAACAGACTCATCCGTGGCTTCAGAAGAAACTGCGTTAAATGATTGAAAGACAGCAATTGAGAGCAGGCTTAACTTAAAAATGGGGTTCGAGTAAATACTCATAACAATGACTTATAGTAGTTATTTGGAGGGAGGATTATATGAATATTTATAAATTACACAAACATTAATGATATTTATTATCATTAATGTTTGGATTGTATCACTGTTATATTGTAGCGATATGGGCATATCAGCTGGTGTTTTGATTGCTTTATAGGTAATTCATCTAAACTTATCTAAGGCGCTGAATCAGTATGACCCTGGTAGAGGAGTCATACTGGTACTCATATTCGGTAAATGATCTTCTCAGACTTCTAGCACTTATCGAGCACGAAACCGAACCGTTATACAAACGCAATATAACTGTCATTTAGCTTCTATAAATTTGTCACTCAACTGAAATATTCAGGGTTTAGATTTGGTATATACCATTTAAAGAGTGCTGCAGAAAATGAGCAATTCAACCTATCTGAATATAGAAAACGTTGTAAAACAGTTTGGTCAATTTACAGCGTTAAAAAACATATCTCTGTCGATCGAGAAAGGAGAGTTTGTCTGTTTCCTGGGGCCGTCTGGCTGCGGAAAAACGACCCTTTTACGTGCAATTGCAGGGTTAGACCTTCCCACCTCTGGACGTATTGAACAGAACCAAATTGATACAACCTTTCTTCCACCTGAGAAACGTGATTTTGGCATCGTATTCCAGTCTTATGCGCTTTTTCCTAATCTGACCGTAGAAGAGAACATTGCGATTGGCTTAAAAAACCAAGGCATGTCGAACAAAGAAGCGTTGGAATCGGTTGAAAGCTGGCTAGAGACGATTGGTCTGACTGGATCTGGACAGAAATATCCAAACCAATTATCAGGTGGTCAGCAGCAGCGAGTTGCGCTTGCTCGTGCGTTAGCACTTTCTCCAGGTCTTCTACTGCTTGATGAACCGCTTTCTGCGTTGGATGCCAAAGTAAGAACGCATCTACGAGATGAGATTTGCCAGTTACAAAGAAAACTCGGTATTACCACTATCATGGTGACACACGACCAAGATGAAGCGTTAACTATGGCTGACCGTATTGTGGTGATGAATCACGGTGTTATTGAGCAGGTTGGGGCGCCACAAGAGATCTACCAAAAGCCCGCGACTCGATTTGTCGCCGAGTTTGTTGGTTGTATGAACTTTATTGAAACATCAGTGATTGCGGATTCTAAGATGCGTATTGCTGAATCCATTCTAACCTTGCCGAAGTTAGATAACCTGGACACGAACGTCGGCGACCGATTTGATATTGCGATACGACCTGAGCAGCTTCAGTTCGTGGAACGTTTTAGTGAATCTCTTCCTGTTCGTATTGTGTCGAGCGAGTTTCTAGGCGCATTCTATCGTGTTGAGTGTAAACTTCAGCATGACCCAAGAGCAAAGCAGATTGTGGTTGATGTGCCAGTCAAAACCTTTAATGAAATGAAGCTGCGCCGTGGAGATATTCGTTATGTGGCGCTCGATCAGGATGGGCTGCGCGCATACCCAAGCAATGAGCGTCTTGTATCTAAAGATGAGGCGGCGTAATTGTCATGGAATCGACACAAATGATGCAATCTAAGCGACGAATTCAGCAGCGCGTAACACCACTTCTCGCTCGAGTGAGTAAAGACAATGTCATCCTGTTCAGCTTGTTGGCGTTCTTATCTGTAGTGATGGTACTGTTCATCTTGATGCCATTGTGGGCGATGCTTAAGAAGAGTGTTCAGAATGGCGAAGGGGAGTTTGTTGGCCTACAAAATTTCGCGACTTATTTCTCTTCAGCAAGCCTTTGGCAGTCGGTGGGTAACACATTTACTCTTGGGTTACTGGTGACAGTTGTCGTAGGTGTACTCGCATTTGGTTATGCTTATGCCTTAACGCGCTCTTGTATGCCGATGAAGGGGTTATTCCAAGTACTCGGTTCTGCACCGATATTAGCGCCTTCTTTGCTCCCTGCGATAAGCTTAATCTTTCTGTTCGGCAATCAAGGCATCGCTAAAGAAGTGCTCGGTGGGCACTCCGTTTATGGCTTGATTGGAATCTCATTAGGTTTGATTTTTTGGACCTTCCCACACGCCTTGATGATCCTGACAACCTCATTGCGCACGTCAGATGCTCGTTTGTACGAAGCAGCAAGAGCTCTTAATACTTCGCCTCTCAAAACTTTTTTCATCGTGACTCTGCCAGCAGCCAAATACGGTTTGATCAGCACACTCATCGTTGTGTTTACGCTGGTGGTGTGTGATTTCGGTGTACCGAAAGTAATTGGTGGCAGCTACAACGTTCTTTCCACTGACATCTTTAAGCAGGTGGTTGGCCAGCAGAACTTCTCAATGGGTGCGGTTACCAGTATCTTGTTACTCCTGCCTGCGGCTTTGGCATTTGGTGTGGATCGCTGGGTACAAAAGAAACAGAAAAGCTTGTTTGATACACGCTCTGTCGCCTATCAGCCACAACCTAGTATGGTTCGAGACAGTGTCTGCTTTATCTATTGTTTGATTATTTCTGCTGCTGTTGTGGTTGTTTTAGGAATGGCGATATACGGCTCTATGGTGACGTTTTGGCCTTGGAACAAAGCGCTGACGCTTAACAACTATAACTTCGCTGAAATGAGCACTTATGGTTGGGCGCCGTTTTTCAACTCCCTAACACTGGGTGCTTGGGCGGCGGTTATTGGTACCGTACTGATTTTCCTTGGTGCATACGGCATAGAGAAAGGCCGCGCATTTGCACCAATTCGCCAAGTCATGCAGATGTTGAGCGTAGTACCTATGGCGGTTCCAGGCATGGTTCTAGGTTTAGGTTATATCTTTTACTTTAATGACCTGAACAATCCACTGAACTTCCTGTATGGCACGATGACATTCCTCGTTATCAATACTGTGGTGCACTATTACACGGTCGGTCATATGACAGCTCTCACCGCATTAAAGCAGCTCCCTGCAGAGATTGAGGCGACAGCTGCCTCGGTCAACCTTCCTCAATACAAGTTGTTCTTTAAAGTGACGGTGCCGGTATGTTTGCCCGCTATATTAGATATCGCGACTTACTTGTTTATTAATGCATTGACCACGACTTCTGCGGTAGTATTCCTATATTCAACGGATACCATTCCAGCCTCAGTCTCGGTACTCAATATGGATGATGCTGGCCAAACTGGAGCAGCTGCGGCGATGGCGGTCATGATTATGCTGTCGGCAGCGAGTGCGAAAGTGGTGCACTTGGTTATCAATCAGCTGTTTGAGAAGCGCACACAGGCTTGGCGTAAGCGATAATTCGCGGCTTGGCGAATAAGAATTAATATGTGTGGCCATGGAGCGGCTACCAGGAAGAATAATTAAAAGGAAAATTGGTGCAGTACGTAAAAATTAAAGATGTCATTGTTGAGCAGATAGAGTCGGGGATGCTTTCTCCAAGACAGAAACTGCCTGCAGAGCGTAAGTTAGCAGAGTCTTTCGATACGACTCGCGTTACATTGCGTGAAGCTTTGTCTTCATTAGAAGCGGAAGGACGCATTTATCGTGAAGATCGCAGAGGTTGGTTCATTTCACCGGAGCCATTGCGTTACGATCCTACTCAAACGCTTAACTTTACCAACATGGCATTGTCTCAGAACCGTCAACCTAAGACGGAGTTGATCGCAGCTAAAGGAATACTGGCTACGAAAGAGGCGACTCGATTGTTAAAGTTGGCGCCTTTCTCTGATGTTTACCGAGTCGACCGAGTTCGTTATTTAGAAGACAGGCCAGTGGTGTATGTGACTAACTACATTCGTCCCGAGTTGTTCCCAAATCTGTTAGAGCATGATCTCTCCAAGTCACTTACTGATATCTATCGAGAGCACTTTGGTGTTGTCTACCAGACGATCCGTTATCGAGTGAGTACTACGTCATTGCTGGGAGAGACGGCTCAGGCACTTCGAGCGACATCAGGCTCACCGGCGATGGTGGTTGAAAGGATCAATTACAACCAAGATGGTGAACTGATTGATTGCGATATTGAATATTGGCGACATGACGCCATCAGTATCGAATCCGTTGCTCACCTAGAGCGGTAGAAGGTTAGCTGAGTGAGCGAATCGGTGCTCGTCGGTTAATTAAGCTTCAATACCTAATCAGGTCTCTAAGTTAGAGGCCTTTTTTATCCTCAAAATTGGAAAGAACATGGAACTGTCCGCCATAGTCATAGTGATAATTTCAGCTTTACTTCATGCAGGCTGGAATGTACTGGGCAAATCAAACCAAAGCTCTGGCTCTTCATTCTTCTTGGCGTCGAGCTTTGCAGCTGCCACTTTGCTCACCCCTTACTTGATTTGGTACATCAACACTGTCGGTTTCTCTAATATCAGTGTACCGTTTTGGCAATTGTTGCTGCTGAGTGGAATCTGTCAGGTGATTTACTTAGTGGGGTTAGGGGTTGCTTATAAGCAAGCTGATATCGGTGTGATATATCCAATGGCTCGTGCTCTGCCTGTTTTGATGGTGGGGTTCGGAACTTTGCTGTTGGGATATTCATTGACGTACAACCAGTGGCTTGGGTTTGCGCTGATAACCCTAGGTTGTTTAGTGGTGCCCCTTAAGAACTTTAAAGATCTAAAGCCACGAGCCTATTTGAACCTAGGTGTACTTTGGGCACTCATCGCAGCGATTGGCACAACTGGTTATTCAATCATTGATAAAGAAGCCTTATTGCTGCTCGGCGACATCGAATCCAACAAGGTTACAAATAGAGATGCATCGATCTTTTATTTGGGCATGCAGTTCTGGGCGATAGCTTTGCCACTTAGTACTTGGTTATTGCTCACAAAGCAGAGTGTAGAGTTTGCAAACGCATGGCGAATTCGCAAAAAAGCCGCTACTGCTGGAGTAATGATGGCCGCGACTTATGGACTGGTTCTGTTCGCAATGACCATGACTGAAAATGTCAGCTTGGTGGTAGCGCTAAGACAGGTGAGTATCATCTTTGGTGTTGTGATGGGGATCTACTTTTTGAAGGAAAAGTGGCACATAACTCGTGGTGTAGGTGTTCTATTTATTCTGTCAGGTTTGGTTATCTCATTGTTTTAGAATAACTATTATATGGTCAATCATTCTTAAAGTGTGACTTTTCGCACGCAATTCCCTTATTGATAGCAAACGTTTTACTGTTGTTAAAGATGTGATCTATCTCATAGACAGTCTGGTAAAGTTACCGGTAACATCGCGCTCAACGTTACCGGTAACATAAAATAACAAACCGGATTAAAGTGAAACCCATAAGGATACCCCGAATGAAAGCTATGACTAAAACGCTGATTGCTGCTTCCCTAACAGGTCTATTCGCGACTTCTGCAATGGCTGCAGACTTCAAACTGAAAATTCAATCTTCAGATCCATCTGGTGATCTGAACTTCAAAGTTCAACAGAACTGGGCTGAGCGTGTTGAGACTATGTCTAATGGTCGTATCGACATCGATCTTCTACCGGTAGGTGCTGTGGTTAAGCACACAGAGACACTAGGCGCGATCAAAATGGGTATCCTTGATGGCCAAGTAACTGCAACAGGTTACTTCTCTGGTAAAGATCCAGCATTCGGTCTTATCGGTAACATGGTTGGTGCTTGGTCTGATACAACGCAACTGCTGCAATACATGAACTACGGCGGTGGTAACGAGCTAATGACTGAGCTTTACGCTCCTTACGGCGTTAAGTTTGTTGGTGCTTCGACTACGGGTGTTGAGTCGTTCATCTCGAAAGTACCAGTAGACGGTGTTGATGATCTTAAAGGTCTTAAACTGCGAGCTCCTGAAGGTCTAGTGCAACAAGTATTTGCAGCGGCAGGTGCGACACCAGTTAACTTACCAGGTTCTGAAGTATTTACTGGCTTAAGCAAAGGCGTTATTGATGCGGCTGACTACACAGTATTCTCTACTAACCAAAAAGCGGGCATGAACGACATCGCAACACACCCAGTTCAACCGGGCTTCCACTCTCTTCCTCTGATCGATATCTCTATCTCTCAGAAGAAGTGGGACAAAATGCCTGCGGATCTACAAACTATTCTGCAAACGTCTGTTCGTGACTTCTCTTACGACATGACAACTCAGCTGAAAATGGCTGACCAAGCAGCAGTGAAAGAAGCGCAAGCAAACCCAGAAATCACGATTCACAATTGGTCTGACGAAGAGCGTAAGAAGTTCCGTGAAATCGCGAAAGGTCAATGGAAAGTATTTGCTGAACGTTCTCCAAATGCACAGAAAGTATACGACTCTGTAACTGGCTTCCTAGAGACAAACGGTCTACTTTAATTCACAACGATTATCCAGGCTAAATACCTATTTTAGCTTCTCTTTTGGAGGGCAATTGCCCTCCGTTTTTTTTGAGTAATACGTTATGACAGATAAAACGCCTCATGCGCCCCAAGAGCAAGAAGAGCAACCAAGAAACATTCTCGACCGCGCCATAATCAAGGTCAGCAATGTTCTAAGTGGTTTGTTCATCTTCACTGTATTGATCTCTTTTTACGAAGTGGTGATGCGTTATGCGTTCGATGCCCCAACTACTTGGGTACACGAAACCGCTTCTTTTGTTGGTGGCTCGCTATTTATCGTGGGCGGTATTTACGCCTTTGCTGCTAACAAACATGTTCGAGTTGTTCTTATTTACGATGCAGTTTCTTCTCAAACTCGAAAATACCTAAACCTAGTTCACCACATAGTGGGTTTAGCGTTTGCAGGTATGTTGGCTTACGCCTCTTATTTCATGGTTCAAGAGTCTTGGTTTACACCCTGGGGTGACCTTCGTCTTGAAACATCAGGCTCGGTACTGAATGCTCCGTACCCAGCACTTCTTAAAGGCATCATCTTTGTTTGTCTTTGTATTCTTGTTGTCCAGTTTGTATTGCACCTGATCCAAGAGATTGTAGGGCTAGGGAAGAAAGACGATGTTTGATTTATCTTCTATTGGCATCGCATGGGGCAGTATCCTCATGCTGGTGATGATGATCGGCTTGCTACTCACGGGTATGCAACTGGCATTCGTAACAGGCTTCGTTGCCATCTTTTTCACACTGTTTTGGTTTGGTCCAGATGCACTGCCTCTAATTGCTAGCCGTACTTACAGCTTTGCATCAGGTTATGTATTCCTCGCGGTTCCGATGTTTGTATTGATGGCCGCGCTGCTTGACCGTTCAGGCATTGCTCGCGACCTCTTTGACGCAATGAAGTCCGTAGGCCGAAGAGTTCGTGGTGGTGTTGCCGTACAGACTCTCTTGGTTGCGGTATTGCTTGCTTCAATGTCAGGTGTTATCGGTGGTGAAACCGTACTGCTGGGTATTCTTGCACTGCCACAGATGCTGCGTCTTGGTTATGACCGTAAGTTAGCTATCGGTACGACTTGTGCGGGTGGTGCACTCGGTACTATGCTGCCTCCGTCTATCGTACTTATTATCTACGGTATGACAGCAAGTGTATCAATTGGCGACCTGTTTAAAGCCTCATTCCTTCCAGCCTTCATTCTGGCAGGTTGTTACATCGGTTACGTACTGATTCGTTGTAAGTTGAATCCATCTCTAGCTCCGATTCCAAGTGATGAAGAGATCGCGGAAGACATGGAAAATCAGCCAAGCTACTTCAAAGCGCTGTTCTTCCCACTGCTTTCAGTAGCAACGGTTCTGGGCAGTATTTACACAGGTATCGCGTCAGTAACAGAAGCGTCGGCTCTGGGTGTTGTGGGTATCATGATTTCCGCTGCGATTCGTGGTGAGCTTAACTTCAATATGCTCAAAGAGAGTGCCATCGCAACTATGCGTACCTGCGGCATGATCATGTGGATCGGTATCGGTGCAAGCGCGCTGGTTGGTATCTACAACCTGATGGGCGGTATCGACTTTGTTGAAGAGGTGATTCTAAGCCTAAGTGGCGGTAGCCCGCTTGCAACACTGCTTATCATGATGGTTATTCTATTGGTTCTAGGTATGTTCCTTGACTGGGTTGGTGTAGCGCTTCTAACTATGCCTATATTCGTACCAATCATTACAAGTCTTGGTTACGACCCAGTATGGTTTGGTGTGGTGTTCTGTCTAAACATGCAGGTGTCATTCCTATCACCTCCGTTTGGCCCAGCAGCTTTCTACCTGAAATCGGTGGCACCGAAAGACATCAGCTTGGGCGAGATCTTCAGTTCACTACTGCCATTCATCGGCCTACAGGTTCTCGTACTCGGGATGGTGATTGCATTCCCTGAGCTCGCGATGTGGTGGAAATAATCCCCACCTTTTAAAGACCTAAAGAACCCCCAGATTATATAGACAGCCTCCAGTGTGAGTTGGAGGCTAAGGATAGTATTGTCCAATGAAAGCGAAAAAAATCTTAGTAATGGGCGTTTCAGGCTGCGGTAAAAGCTTGATTGGTAGCGAAATTGCTAACGCTCTAAATCTGCCTTTTCATGATGGTGATGATTACCACCCACAATCAAATGTGGACAAGATGGCAGAAGGCATTCCTTTAAATGACGATGATCGTCAAGGTTGGTTGGAAACTCTAAACAAGGTTTACGTTGAGAATGAAGCTGCAGTGATTGCTTGTTCAGCGCTAAAACCAGCGTACCGCGACATTCTACGAAACAATAATCAAGAGCTGGTAATCGTTTACTTACAAGGCTCATTTGACACAATTTGGAATCGTCATAAGTCGCGTGAAAATCACTATTTCAACGGCGAAGCGATGTTAAAGAGCCAGTTTGAAGCATTGGTTGAGCCACAACAAAGTGAGGCGCTGTTTATCGATATTTCTCAAGACGTCCAAGGTGTTGTTGCTGATGCGCTACAAGCAATTAAGCAGCTTGAGGAGAAGAACTAATGAGCACTTCAGATCTTTCTCAGTCAAGTATGCCTCAATCCAGCATTGCGATGATTGGCCTTGGTGTTATGGGCAAAAGCCTTGCGTTGAATCTACTTGATCAAGGCTTCAACGTGACAGGCTTTGATATCAGTGAAGCACATCGTGAGCGTGCTGAATCAGAAGCAAAAGAACTCGCGCAAAAAGTCGATAAAGGTAGCTTCTATAAAGCCGCTGACCTGAACCAAGTTCTCGACTCTCTGGTTAAGCCGCGCGTGATTGCCTTGTCTGTCCCTGCTGGCAGCATTGTTGAGGCAGTGATTGACGATCTGCTAGCCGTTGGCCTTGAGCAAGACGATATTGTTATTGATACGGGTAACAGCCTTTGGACCGATACAGAAGCTCGTGAGTTGAAATATCGTGGCAAACTACGATTCTTCTCAACGGCGGTATCTGGCGGCGAAGTAGGAGCGCGTACAGGCCCTGCACTGATGGCTAGCGGTGACAAAGAGGCTTGGAATTACGTTCAACCAATGTGGGAGGCCATCTCAGCCAAGGTTGACGAAAATGGTTTGCCTGTTGGTCAATTCGAGAAGGGTGAGCCTTGCGCGGCTTACCTAGGTCCTGCCGGTGCTGGTCACTATGTCAAAATGGTGCATAACGGTATTGAGTATGCGGACATGCAGCTCATTTGCGAGGTCTACCACTTTATGTCTGAAGTGCTAGAGATGCCTGCACAAGAGATTGGTGAAGTCTTTGCTAAGTGGAACCAAGGTGTACTGAACAGCTATCTGATGGAGATCAGTGCTGATATCTTACAGGAGTTAGATCCAACAACACAGAAGCCGTTTGTTGAAGTGGTGCTTGATAAGGCTGGGCAGAAAGGCACGGGGCTTTGGACGGCAGTGAATAGTCTTCAAGAAGGGGCGCCAGCGCCAACCATTGCTCAAGCGGTATTCGCTCGCGCTCAAAGTAGCCAGAAAGCGGTACGAGTACAAGGTGCGAAGGTGTTGCGAACGCACGTCCAACCAAGTTGCGGTAAGGCCAAACAAGAGACCATCGAAGAGCTACATGATGCACTGTACTGCGCTAAGCTTTCGGTTTATGCGCAAGGCTTTGACTTAATGAAAGCAACCTCAACCAAAGAGGGTTGGGACCTCGATTTTGCTCATATTGCTAAGATTTGGCGTGCAGGTTGTATTATTCGAGCAGTGTTCTTACATGACATCACTAAGGCATACCAAAGCGATGCTGAGCTGAGCAACTTGCTATTCGCAAATCGTTTTGTTGAAGAGGTTCATGAACGTTCTTGTGGTTGGCGTGCAGTCGTTGCAAACTCGGCATTAACCGGTGTTCCTATGCCGGCTATTAGCTCTGCTTTGGGCTATTTCGATTCACTTCGCTGTGAAGTACTACCGGCTAATCTGCTTCAAGCACAACGCGACTACTTTGGATCTCACACCTATTCGCGCGTTGATAGCGATGAGCAAAATAAGTTTCATATAATTTGGAGTGAAACACCACGCGCAGAAGTTGAAGCTTAGTTCTCACCATTTAAACGTCCTCATTATGGGGACGTTTTTGTTTGTGGTACTACATCAACATTTCGTTAGATAAGGCTTCAAATCCTAAGTCAGTTGGATACACTGTTACCAGTAACATAATCAATAAAAATAATAACTAATTTACTATGTCAAATAAGAAAAAACGTCCTACGTTACAAGATGTTGCCAATTTAGTTGGCGTCACCAAAATGACCGTAAGTCGCTGTTTACGAGACCCTTCACAGGTTTCTGAAGCACTACGAGACAAAATCAATTCAGCGGTTGAAGAGCTGGGTTACATCCCAAACCGCGCCCCAGATATCCTCTCAAACGCAAAAAGTAATGCCATCGGTGTACTGGTTCCCTCGTTAACCAACCAAGTTTTTGCCGAGGTCATTCGTGGGATAGAACAAGTCACAGCGCCTGCGGGCTATCAAACCATGATTGCTCACTATGGATATAGCGAGGAACTTGAAGAGCAGAGTATCGCATCACTGCTGTCTTACAATGTGGATGCGATCATCCTCTCTGAAAACGTCCACACAGAACGTGCTCGTAAGATGCTACAAACCGCATCCATTCCAGTTATTGAGATCATGGACTCTGTGTCACCGCGTATCGAGCAAGCTGTAGGTTTTGATAACTTTGATGCTGCGAGAGAAATGACCAAAGTGATGATTACCCGAGGCCGTCAAAATATCGCTTATCTTGCGGCTCGAATGGACGAGCGTACTCGTTTAAAAATGGCGGGTTATGAGCATGCAATGGAAGAACACGCACTCACGCCATTGACGATTCAAACCGAAGACGCCTCCTCATTTACTTTAGGTGCAAAGCTGCTTGGCGAGCTGCTTGAAACGCACCCTGAGGCTAACGGCATCTTCTGTACCAACGATGACTTGGCAATCGGTGCCTTTTACGAATGTGTTCGTCGTGGTATTCAAGTCCCTGAGCAGATGGCGATCGCGGGCTTTCATGGCCATGATATTACGATGACCATGACACCGCGTTTAGCAACAGTGATAACTCCAAGGGAGCAGATAGGCAAGGTCGCTGCTGAGCAAATCGTTTCACGCTTGCAAGGCAGAACAGATTGGACGGCTAAGTTGGATTTAGGTTACGCGATTGAGCTTGGTGAAAGTATCTAGCTGCTTATTCTAATCATTAAAAAAACGCCCTTACCGTTCTCCGTTAAGGGCGTTTTTCATGTTCAGGCTGCCAGTTGCTAAAATCTGATTTTAAGCTTCGGCTTGCGCTTTCGCGTCTTCTTGCTTTAACACTTTATGGCCATCTTCACTCACACCACGTTTCCAGTAGCTGCTGATGTAGATGTTCTCTTTAGCCACTTCCTTCTCATTACGGAAGTATTGACGTAGTGCACGCATGTTCTCGAATTCACACGCTGTCCATACTGCTGCAGTGCCTTCAAGCCAAGTGAGCTCTTGAACCTTATCGGACAGTGATGACGCCTGTTCCGATTCTATCAACCAGATGATCTCCAGCTGACTTGGTGCGTCCAATGGCTGCTTGTCTTGCTCTGAGGCGATTTGAATGACAGCGTAACCTTTTGCATCACGCGGTAGGCTTTTCACTTTTGCAGAAAGAGCAGGCAGTGAAGTCATATCAGCGGCCAAGAAAAACCAATCAGCGTCTTTATTTAAGCCTTGAATAAGACCCGGGCCACCAATAGTGATGGTTTCACCTTCTTGTACGTTCATCGCCCAACGAGCTGCGAAGCCACACTGTAGGTCAACGGTGTTGTGGCGAACAAAGTCGACTTCAATTGAAGGCACGTCTGGGTTGAACTCGCGAATCGTGTAAGTTCGCATGGTTGGGCGTTTGCCCTGCTCAAGAGTCGTCAAATCTGTTCCACCCAACTCATTAAACATCAACTTGATGTAACCACCTTCACAATCATTAGGAAAGCGACTTAGACCGTCACCACTAAGGGTGATGCGCTGCATGTTTGGTGTGATGGTTTTGGTACTTGTAACAGTAACTTGGATAGGACTTGGCTTACTCATAATGGACTCTCTTTCTCTATAAGCTAACTATCATAGTAGCCTTCATTAAATGACTCAATAGTAATGGTTATCATTTACATGAATTTACGTCATGCACTTTTAGCATAAACTTATTTGCAGGAGAAAGGCGTGAGTAATAAGGGGAAATAAAAAACGCCCTAATCAGGTATTAGGGCGTTAGTGGCGTAATTACATAAAGTAATTACTGTGCAGGCTGGTGAGTGGAATTAGCTATTTGCTTCTTCTAACTCAACCGCTTGCTCTGCATTTTTAGCTGCGTCTAGCATCTTACGAATAACAAACGACGCCGCCATTGCGATAGCAACCATCACAACTGCTAGTACTGTTAGAAGCTGGAAGTAGTCACCGTAAACCGTTTGAACGATCTCTTGAGTGATCTCTTGGCCTTTCTCTAACGCGATTGACGTAGAGAATACGGCACCAACGATACCAGATAGAGCGATAGCAACAGAGAATAGACTTACAGAGAAGTTTTCGATGTGCTTAGGTGCTACAGATAGGATGAAGGCAACAACCATAGAACCTACGATAACTTCTGCAATTGCTTGGAAGAAGTGAATCGCTAGGAAAACCTCTGGGCGGATAATTACGTCTTCACCAACTGTTGTTACAGCGAATGTAAGGATACCAAATGCAATCGCTGTTAGTACGAAAGCCAGTGCTACTTTAGTTGCCGTAGATAGGTGAATATCGCGCTTTTCTAGCATACCGAAGAAACCAGCAACGATAGGGCCACCAACCATACACCATAGAGGGTTCATCGCCATTGCTGCTTCAGGCTCAAGTGGAATGAAACCGAATAGAGAACCTTTAAGCGTATTGATCGCAACCATGTTCATCGAAGTCATCATCTGACCGTAGTACACGAAGAAACATGTGGTTAAGAACGTGATGATTAGGATAGTACCCATCTTCAGAGACTCTGCCTTGCTCGCTTTGAACATCAGAGAAACGAAGTAAAGGATAGCTGCGCCGCCGATTGCATAAACGATGTTTTGGCCAACGTCCATGTTAGAGAACATGAAGAATACAAGACCGATCATCGCAATTGAAAGGGCACCAAACATTGCCCAGTTTTTTGCTGGAACTGGTTTTTGGTCTAACTCTGCACCAACTTCAATAAGGCCTTTACGACTCATGATAAGCATACCAAGTGCAGCTGCTGCCATAATGCCCGAGATAGCAAAGCCACCGTGGAAGCCAATAACCAGCACGATCATTGGGAATAGGTATTGACCTAGGAAAGCACCCACGTTGTTGATTGAGTAGTTGATCGGGTAGCCTTTCTCAAAGTCTTCTTGAGAGTTGAACGTACGCTTGTATAGGCTTGGGTAAGATGGTGACATCAAACCACGACCGTAACTTGCTAGTGCGATACCGCACATAGAAAGAGGAACGTTGGTTGCCGATGCGCCTAAAACTAAAAGAACGTAACCAGACGCGAATGCTAAGAAACTGATGGTAAGAGAGCGGTAAGCACCAAGGAATTTATCGGCAATGAAGCCACCAGCGATAGCAAATAGAGGACCGATCGCGGAAAAGGCACCCACGATCATCATAGTATCTGCTTCGTTGTAGTTTAGGTCTTCAAGGAAGAAACGGGTTAAGCTAACGAGTACGCCATAGAATGATAATCCAAACATCATTTGGCAGAACATCATTGATTTGTTTAATCTATTCCACATTATTTTCTTCTCACATTTATATTTAGATATAGTGTAATCACCTAATTATAATATCATTACTAGCAAGACATAAACTGAAACATTTGTCTCATTAGAGCTTTAACTCGCCGTACCTTTTCTTATGTTGGCATTGATATTTTTCATGAATGAAAATTGCAAGGTAAGATTGCGCAGGGCGATGTCTCACTACTTGAAAGTGGTTTCAATCTAACTCCCCAGTTAATAAAGGGAATTTGGTCAAGTATTAACCGTATGCATTTCACAAAGAGTGGTAGTGATTTATAAAAAGGCGTTTCCAAGTGAACAAAAAGCCAGCGCGGAGGCTGGCTTTGTTTTAAATTTGGAAACTTAGTTTACCGTTGTGAGGTGTCGCTTCAATTCAAGTTAATGAGGCTGACCATCAAAGTTATTTATTCACACGGTGGCGCCATATGAATCACAGCTAGGCCACCCAAAGACGTTTCGCGATACTTTTTGTTCATGTCTTTACCCGTTTGGTACATGGTTTCGATCACCTTGTCCAAAGAGATTAAACACTTGCTGGTACGCTTCAATGCCATTCGAGAGGCGTTGATCGCTTTCATTGCACCCATTGCATTACGTTCAATACAGGGTACTTGTACTAAGCCACCAATCGGGTCGCAGGTCATGCCTAGCGAGTGCTCCATGGCGATTTCAGCGGCAATACAGATTTGCTCATTGCTACCACCACGCAGTGCAGTAAGGCCTGCAGCCGCCATTGAGGAAGAAACACCAACTTCGCCTTGGCAGCCTACTTCAGCCCCAGAAATGGAAGCGTTGGTTTTGTATAAGATGCCAATCGCACCAGATACTGCAAGGAAGTCCTTAAGCTGTTTAGTATCGAGCTCTTTGATAAAGCGATGGTAGTACATCAGAACGGCTGGGATAACGCCTGCAGCGCCATTTGTTGGTGAGGTAACCACTTGGCCACCAGCGGCGTTCTCTTCGCTTACTGCGAAAGCAAACAGGTTAATCCAATCCATGATCTCCATCGGATCGTTTTCAATCGCGGCATTGGCTTCCAACTTTTTCAGTAGGGCAGGAGCGCGTCGAGTTACCTCAAGGCCACCGTCAAGAATCCCCTCAGTTTCAAAGCCTCGCTCCATACAGAGTGACATCACTTTCCAAATCTGCTCTGTGCGCTGATTGATCGCTTCCATGTCTTGGAATGAGGTTTCGTTACGTAACACCAAACCGCCTAGGCTAAGACCGTTTTGGTCGGCCAATGCAAGCAATTCATCTGCAGAGCTAAAGGGAAATTCAACCTGGGTTTCTTGCTCTTGCTTTCCGTTTTGGAGTTCGTCTTCTGTGGCAATGAAGCCGCCACCAATCGAGTAATAGGTTTCCATATCGAGCAGTGTGCCCTCTGCGTTAAATGCAGAGATGGTCATGCCATTTTCATGTAGGGGTAGGTTGGTGGTGTGAAACAGCATATCGGTCTCAACGTCGAAATGAACGTTATGGTGACCACTAACGGCAAGGCTCTTATCTTCAATGGCTTTTTGCATCGCTTGATTGGCACTGCTGATTTTAATCGTGTCAGGCTTATTACCCAGTAGACCCAAAATCGTAGCGCGGTCGGTGTGGTGCCCTTTACCTGTTAGGGAAAGAGAACCATAAAGGTCAATTTGCACTCTCGCCACTTCTTCCAGTTTAGAGGCGATTTTTTGAGTAAACTGAAACCCTGCGATCATTGGTCCATTGGTATGCGAGCTGGATGGACCAACGCCAATCTTATAGATATCAAAAATAGACAGCATAATAACTTCCTGTGAAGGGTTCGCTTCGTACGAACTCTGATGTAACTGTTTTTACATACCTCGCTTCTTATGAGCATAGTGTATGAATGATATTGTTATGTTTTATACTCATGGGCACTTGTTCCATGTGTCAGGGAAAAGGTGATAATTTCCTCTTCTCACTGCTACACGGTTCACTACCTATAAAGTTGCCATCAATAGAGAGCATTATTGCGAGCAACTCATGAGAATTTAAAAATACTTTTGTTAACAACTATTGTATACATAATTCACTCTATCTAATTGCGAAAACGAGACTTGTACATTAAATGAGCATTAAAAACCTTGTAGTTGTTCTGGGTAAACGGCTAAATAAGAATGAATTGACTGCAGAAGGACAGGGTAGAGTTGAAGCTGCCATCGATTATCTGGTAAGTCGCTCAAATGACGAAGTAGCGATCGCGTTTTGTGGTGGTGTAACACCGGGACAAACTCTGTCTGAAGCCGAAGTGATGTATGAGTACTTCTTGCAACTGGAAAGTCAGCTTGAATCACCTTTGAGCATTCAAGCGAGGTTATTAGAGAAAAAATCAACCAATACGATAGAGAATATCCATAACTTGGCGCTAGAACTCATTGAAAGCGGCCTGTTCGAGAATGGTCAACAGTTGAATGTGATATTCGTGTCCAATGATTACCACTTGCAGCGCATTTTTGAAATCCAATCATTAATGGATGCGCAAGGGCTGCTTAAGGTGCTTGAAGAGCGTTGTGGGCAATTGGGTGTGTCTCTGAATATTGAGCGAGATATCGATCAGCATGTTGTGGTGCCTTATCCACATACGACCGTACAAGGTCAGCTCTTTCTATTGACTGACAGTCTAACGACTTACCGAGTTTACCTCGAAGGCACAGTAGCAGGACGTTTTGTAGGGCAAGAACAGCAGACTCGTAAAGTACCTGCTCAGTTAGGGCTAGAAGCGATCGACAAGGCGATACAACTCTCAGAGAGCGGTCAGTTTAGTTTACTAGATTCGCTGTTGCCTCTATTACACAACTGTATCGAAGATACTCCTGTAGGAACGGACAAAGAAAAAGTCAGGGAGTATCTCGCATTGCTGGATACCAACCTGACTTTACTGAACCGTTATCTCGATCCAGAACAAGATCTGGATACTCGCTGGTGGCGCTAATCGATTATGACGATTGATTTGCCTTGTTTCTGAATCCGTTGACGGTTTTAACGCTAGCAAAGGCAATCAAACAGTAAGCCAATAGCTCCGTGCCTTCCTCAGCGATGATTTTAACTTCACGTACATAATCAGCGCCCATAATGTTGTGCCAAAAGCTGCCCATGCCAAACAGACGAGAGAACACAAGCAGTAGCATCACACCAGTAATCAATAGGTTCATGTGTGGCGAGGCTAGGATATACGCAATTTGATCAAGCGTTTGTTTGCCATTTTTGATTGCGTAGAAAATAGCACTACCGGCAACCAAGATTGCTGGATAAACCCACGCCCCGTGAGTAATCATATCAAACCAAAAGTCCAATTCGCGTATCAACATAACAGCAAAGAACGCGCTCATTAACAAGGCGGCATGCTTAACTTGGCTGGTGTGTTTCGCCATATATAAGAATGACAGTGAAGAGGTCAATAGTAGTAACTGTTCTAGGACTTCAGTGACAGACAGTTCACTCAACTCACCACCGATTAAGACGTAATCAATACGTAGCGCTAGGTTGACGATTATACCGATGGCAAGAACGATAAGCGCGGTTTGGCAGCGCTTAAAAATCACTTGAGACGTCGATTGAGAGATATTGAATTCAGGGATCTCTAGAGACATCGAGCTTTGGTCGCTGTTTTTGGTTTGGCTTTTCATAATGAACTATCTGTAAATAAATGTAACACAGAGCACATTTTATAGGTCGAAGGAGCGCCAATGTCAGAGTAATGTCAGGAATAAAACACTGTTCATTTGCGGTGCGCACTGTAAAAGCAAAGGCTTACAGTAAAAATAAAACGGATCTGTTTATAAGGCAGTCTTTATTTATCAATAAGATAAGGGGAAGTGTTCAAGTGGCGCCCTGGCCACTTGAGATAGAGATGTTAGCTTTCAGTCTTTTGCTCGTGGTTTTGGCGATAATATTCCCATTGCTCAACACGGTCGCCGTTTTCAAAGACACAGTAGGTCGTGCGCTGCTCATTTTCTGTCACGGTGTCAAGCTCTGCTCCCTGTTGAACACAGTACACGGCAGCAGGGTTAGCCACTGAAACTCGTTCTGACTCACTGTATTGGTCGTACTCGCTCGCACAACCCCCTAAAACCAAAGTGAACATTGCCATCAAGCTAATTGTTTTCATGCTATCTCCTTAGCAAGGTTAGGAAGCTCTTTTAATGAGTATATTTTAGAATCAGGAAAAATCCGTGATTATTTAAGCAACAGGTTGAATTAGTATGATAATCCGACAGATTTAGAGCTATTTTGAGTGTTGGATCAAGCTTACTTATATTGCTTGCATATGGGTTAAGTGAATGGCTTGATTATAGATATTCTGTGCGGTTATCTTAGCTTAATATGTTTGATGACAAAGGAATGAAAATGTCAGACCCAAAATACCGACTCGTTACCCGTAGTGACTTTGATGGCCTTGTGTGTGCCGTACTTTTAAAGCAACAAGACCTCATTGATGACATCAAATTTGTTCATCCAAAAGATATGCAAGACGGCATCATTGAGATCACTGAGAACGATATTGTCACCAACTTGCCTTATGTTCCTTCGTCATATCTGACTTTTGACCACCATCTTTCTGAAACCATTCGTAATACAGGTGAGCGTACTAACCATATTATCGACCCTGATGCGCCTTCAGCTGCGCGTGTTGTTTGGGATCATTATGGTGGTCTTGCGACGTTCCCTGAAGAGTGGCAAGAGATGATGGAAGCGGTTGATAAAGGCGATTCAGCACAGTTCAACAAAGATGAAGTGTTGGATGCGCAAGGTTGGAACTTACTCAACTTCCTTATGGACGCGCGTACTGGTCTTGGTCGTTTCCGTGAGTTTAGAATTTCCAACTACGCCTTGATGATGGACCTGATTGACTACTGTAAGAATCATACGATTGATCAGATCCTCGAACTGCCTGACGTGAAAGAGCGCATCGATCTCTATCGTGAACATGAGCAGAAGTTTAAGGAACAGGTGACCCGCTGTGCGCAGGTCCATCAAAATCTGGTGTTCCTCGATCTTACTGAAGAAGAAACCATTTACGCGGGTAACCGTTTTATGATTTATGCACTGTTCCCAGAGTGCAATATCTCGATTCATAAGATGTGGGGTTTCCAGAAGCAGAATATTGTATTTGCAACTGGTAAATCTATCTTCGATCGCAGCTCTAAAACCAATGTAGGTGAATTGATGCTGCAATACGGTGGCGGCGGTCATATCGCAGCTGGTACCTGCCAGATTGCGATTGATGAAGCGGCTCAGGTTCAACAAGCTCTGATTGAAGTGATTACTGCAGACGGTTAAGTCTGTGTTAAAGCAGTACGCTGATAGTGAAAGCCTTACATGAGACTCGAAAAGGGCAAACATGTAAGGCTTTTTTCGTTTGAGAGACGTTAATGTATAAGCTTTGGTACTGTTAAGCATTGAATCATATGCTTGAATTCAATCTATTGGTGATTGTGATATGATGCCGCCAAATTTTGCAGAGCTATAACGACAATGAGACACCTGAAAACAACGATTCACCCTGACATTGAGCACTTAGATAACCAAACTGTGTACAAGCGTAACGCCGCTCGTGCAATTGTGTTGGATGGTGAGAACATTCTGATGCTATATACAGAGCGTTACCACGACTACACCATTCCTGGGGGCGGCTTAGATGAAGGTGAGGACGTTATTGCGGGTATGGTTCGTGAGCTGCAAGAAGAGACAGGAGCTCAGAATATTCATGGCATTAAACCATTTGGTATTTTTGAGGAGTTTCGTCCTTGGTATAAAGATGATGCCGATATCATGCACATGATCTCCTACTGTTACACCTGTAAAATAGATAGTGAATTGGGTGATACAGCGTACGAAGATTATGAAGTTAAGAACGGGATGAAGCCGGTTTGGATCAATATCCATGAAGCTATCGCCCATAACGAAAAAACCATGGCAGAAAGCCCTAAGAAAGGCATGAGCATTGAGCGCGAAACCTTTCTATTACATTTGGTTGCTAAAGAGATGCTGTAATTCACAAGCTTACTTGGGGTAGCAGTATCAGTGCTGCCCCACACATTACTACCTTTTTTATTGTGTCCCAACCCTTCTTATTGTCTTCCAGTCTATCTCTGAACTCCTCCAATCTCTGTTCTCTTACTCCTCATGTCGCATATTTGTAATGTTTAGCGATATTTGCTCGATTTTATAACGCTAAATGATATAAGTTCTCAATATTGCCTTTTATGTCAATGAATTAAGTGATGATCATCCGGTAACAATGGGATGTTTTTGTCAAAAAATTTTGGTTTGTACCGTTAGGGTTATGCGTTATTGCATATTGAGAGAGAATAAAATGAAAAAAGTCGTTATTGCGTTAATGTTGTTATTGCCTTTGCATTTATCAGCGAGTGATTTTTCCAAGGCAGAAAAAGTGAATGCGTTAGTTGAGGTTATGAATTTAGATGAGATGCTAGATTCGATGAACATCCAGATAAATAACATGATCGGCAGTATGCATACACAATTGGAGGTCTCCGAGTCTGAACGTCCTCTCTTTGAAGAATATCATCAAGAGGTGCTTGCGATTATGCAAGCTGAGTTGAGCTGGGAGCAGTTTGAACCGATGATAGTCAACATCTACAACAAACATTTTTCTGAAGAAGAGATCACCGCAATGTTAGAGTTTTATCGTTCAGAAACGGGTCAAAGTATCCTGAGTAAAATGCCTGTTGTGATGCAAGAGTCGATGGTAACAAGTCAAGCATTAGCACAGCGAGTGATGCCAAAAATTCAAGCGCTTACGGAAGAGTTTCACAAAAACCTGAAAGAGCACCGCAAGCAAGAAAAGCAGACTCAATAATAACTTCTGCATTGAATTGATCGCCAAGAGAGTGAAACTTTTGGTAGGTATCGTAACTACGCCGGAAATAGCTAGGAGGTCATATGGATTTGGTTCTCTACAGTGCCGCTGGGTCGAACAGCTCTGAACGAGTGGAGTGGGCACTGAACTACAAAGGTATTCCATACAATAGGGTAGAAGTGACCTCACAAGAGTTACAAACGAGCTACTTAGCGATCAATCCGTTTGGATATGTGCCTTCACTTTCTGTCGATGGGGTGGTGCTCTCTGAATCAATGGCCATTATCGAGTACATAGAAGAGACTTTTGACGGTCGTACTTTGTTGGGAAATGAGCCTTTGGTTAGGGCTGACGTGCGTCGGGTGTGTGAGTTCGTTAACTCGACCATACACTCTTCACAAAATCGCACGGTGTTGCGTTTCTTGCGGCCCGAACTTGAGGAAGATTCGAAACGAGCACTACGCGGAGAATGGATTACTCGAAGTCTTGATAAGTTGAGACCGTCGATCTGCCTAGACTCAAGGTTTGCGATTGGCCGTCAATTCACTCTGGCAGATATTTTCATCGCTTCTATCTATAAAAAGGCGCTACAACACGGCTCTGCACCTATCTCTTTTTATGACTCTCATTTGAATAATTTGAGAGGTATCGAACGCATTGCAAACGCGGAGCCAACAAGGCTCGATTAAGTGGCCTATTGGGTGATCTTTTCATACAAGAAGTCGATCAATACGCGCACTCGGCGAGCCTTTTGTGTGTTTCTATGGAAATAGAGATAGAGTCCTGCGGTATCTCCCCAATGCTCTTCTAAGACAGGAATTAACTCGCCTGACTCGAACAGAGGCTCAACCATTGGTGAGATAATACGCCCAATTCCCAATCCTTTTTTGGCCGCGTCAACCATGAGGTCAGTGTCGTTCACGGTAAGAGCTGTCGGGATTTTCACATGGACAGTATTACCATTGTCGATCATGGGTAAAGGCGCCACTTTCTTTGAAGTAATAAAGCGATACTGGATTTGTCTATGTTGTGACAGCTCACTGATGCTCGTCGGCATTCCGAAAGCAGAGATATAAGCAGGGGAAGCGAACACGGCTTCTTTAAAGTTTGGAGTCAGTGGTTTGGCGATCATACCTTCTTCGACCTTGTCACCGAAACGAATTCCCAGATCCATACCCTCTTTGAGAATATCGACCGTTCCATCAAAGATAGAGATTTCCAACTGTATTTCAGGAAAGCGCTGGCAAAATTCCGCGTATATTGGCTCAAGCAAGTACTGATAGACGAATCTGGGAACGGTAATTGAGACACGACCTGATGGTGTTCGACTTAGATCCGCAACGCTTTCGACAGCAAACGAGAGATCACTGATAGCATCCAAAGTTCTTTCATAAAGCGCATGGCCTGCCTCTGTGAGTTCGACACGACGCGTGGTACGGGTGAATAGTGGCAGCCCTAGCTCACTCTCAAGAGACTTGAGTGCTTGACTAACCGAGGGGGGAGCAACCTCTAACTGCCTTGCTGCGCCTGAGATTGAACCCTCTCGCGCAATCGCATGAAACATAAGTAGTTGATTATACGTTGTTCCCTTCATTAGTTGTCTCCGACAGTCATATCAGGTCTATTCTATTTTAGTTATTTGTTAGTTTCTACCTAATAGTTAATTAAACATTAAGCCTCTAAAAATAAATAATGGCGACACGTATGATTTGCTCATCCACCAATGACGATGAAGAAAATGAATATGAGCAAAACAGTTGTTATTTCGGGTCACCCGAATTTAGAAGAGTCATACACAAACACAGTTATCCTCGATGCTTTGCAAAATGGCTTGGATGACGTGTCTGTACGTCGTTTAGATACGCTTTATCCGGACTATAAGATCGATGTAGAAGCTGAACAGCAAGCGCTTATTGAAGCGGATGTGATCGTCCTTCAGTTTCCATTCTACTGGTACTCTGTGCCAGCTCTAATGAAAAAGTGGTTGGACGATGTTATGGCGTTTAACTTTGCCTACGGCCCTGAAGGTGACAAGTTAAAAGGTAAAGAGTTTTTCTTATCTTTCACTGTTGGTGGTCCGTCAGAGTCTTATGATCCATTGGGTTATAACCATTTCACTATCGAGCAGCTCGTGTTTCCTCTGCAGCAAACAGCGTACCTTGCTGGAGTGAAATACAATAAACCAGTGTATACTCACCGAATGGTTTACATTCCAAATGTATACAATGAGTTAGAAGAAGTACAAGCGCGAGCGAATGACCACGCAGAGCGACTGATTGCCTCAATTCGCCAAGTAACAGAGTCTGACGAAGCTCGCCTGCACCGCTTCGTGGCAGAGTGGTTTGGTCAATTTGATCAGCTCACAGAGCAAAGCGATTACTTCTTGGAGCATCTTAGTGAAAAAGTTGAGATGACGATGCCGGAAGGTAAGTTCATCGGTCACTCAGGGTTCGAAGATTGGTACGCGATAGCTCGCGCTACATTCAAACCAAATTGTGAGCACGATGTAGAGCAGCTTGCGATTAAGAAGGTAGAACAAGGCTATCAGTTGGATTTACGAATTCGACTAAAGGCAGATACGTACTCGAACTCGTTATTAAAAGGCGAGTCATTAGAGCTTTCGGTCAATGAAACATGGCAGTTGTCTCTAGATGATCAAGGCAAGGTAACGATTCATGAATACTTAGTTACGCCTCTAGTAAGTTAAATCTCTATCAATGTTCAATGAAGCAAATGGGCTGTAACGGCCTATTTGTTTCATTATCTGACATCATCCAACGTATCAACGAAGGCAAATCTTCTTCGTTTTTGTCGAATTTCTGTGCCATGGTTTATGTGCGCTTGCTACCAATCACATTTCCCTTTCTTATCTTTATCGTGATGCGCATAACAGAATTTAATAAATTCGGTAACGTTCCCGAAATTTATCGATATTATCCATCCCAAGGTCACAAGCCAGATGTTTTTCTAAGTATGAATATGCATCAAAATATCGGCTTATCATCTGTTTTCTATTCTTAAATCGCCTATAAATTTTATTGGGAACGTTTGCAATAATTCTTAATATCATTACGTGGGACAAAGGACATGAAACGACATAATTTAGCAATGGCTGTAGCAATGAGTTTGGTAGCTTTACCAGCAATGGCATCAACAGAGGTCTCTGAATTAGAAAAGCGAATCAACGAGTTAGAGAAAAGAATCGAACAAACTGAACAGGTCGCAGTGACAGCCGATGAGAAGGCATCGACATTTGAGTTTCACGGCTATGCACGATCTGGGTTATTAATTAATGATGATTTAAATGGCGCGACAGGTACAGGGCCATACATGACAGCTGCGGGAGCTATTGGTGCACCAATAGGTCGTTTGGGAGTTGAGGACGACCACTACGTAGAAGCGAACTTGATTCATAAGCGCTTTGCGGATGATGGTTCAAGTGCGTTGTTTAGAATCATGCTTGCGGACAGTACTGAAACAAACAATGAATGGACGGCAAGTGAAAGCCAATTGAATGTACGTCAGGTTTATTCAGAATTGAATAACTTAGCAATGTTCTCAGGCTCAGGGACATTTTCAGAGGCAACGTTCTGGGCGGGTAAGCGATTTGATAGAGATAACTTTGATATCCACTTCTTTGACTCTGATATCGTATTCTTGTCGGGTACTGGTGCGGGTGTTTACGATGTTCAACTAAATGAAAGTTGGAAGGCTAACTTCTCGATTTACGGTCGCGACTTTGGGGAAATTGATAGCTCATCAACTGATGTTGAAAACTACATTGCGACGATGAACAACCGCATTGGGCAGTGGCAATTTATGTTGAGTGCGATGACGTCAGCAGACAATAGTGATCGTACTGATGGCGCCGCTGATCATGGTGAGCACGCGATGCTCGCTTTCCATGCAGAGAGTTTCTACGGAATGAGCGAAGGCTTCTCAAAAACTGGATTCATTGTTGGTAGTGGTTTGGGTGCTGAGTTGAAAGGCATAGGGTCAAACGGCGATCTGCTGGATGACGCGAAAGCAGTACGTTTATTCAGCTATGGTGTCACACGCTTTGCTGATAATTGGCGTGTTGCTCCAGCGTTTATGGCTGAACGCAGTCAAGATCGCCTAGAGAAGAATGATGAATATACATGGGCGTCACTCAATGTTCGATTAGCTCAAGAGTTCAATGAAAACTTTGAAATGGTGTATGAGGGTTCATACCAATATATGGACCTTGATAACTCTGTCGAACAAGCGAGTGGTGGTTTTTACAAGGCGACCGTTGCCCCGACTTTGAAGCTTTCAACAAGTACCGGCTTCTTTGATCGTCCTGAACTACGTTTTGCTGTGAGCTATGTAGATTGGAGCGATGAGCTGAATGGTTATGCTATCAGCCAAGAACCGGATGCATCTACGATGGGTGACGGCGGAGAGGTTCTGTTCGCGCTTCAGATGGAAACTTGGTTCTAACATTAACTTTTAATTACTTAAGGTACAGTTAGTTACTAAGAAAAAGTTAGTTACTAAGATAATATTAATCACTAAGACAAAAATGCCAACCGCAGAGGTTGGCATTTTTATTGAGTCCTTATTGAGAATGAGAACGGAAGGATAGCCCTTTCCTGCCTTTGTTGAAGCGATTAGCAAGACTGCCTGTCAATGTTTTGAAAGGTGAGTACCATCTTACTCATCTCAAACCCTTTATTTGCAATTCGATCTAACAGCAATTTTGCACCATTTTCTCCCGCCTTATCAAACGCATAGTTGAACGTTGATAGGGTAGGGGTACAGACTGAAGCGAGTTCATCGTCACCAACACCAAGTACGAAAATATCTTTCCCAGGCTCAAGTTTGGCTTCTTGAATGGCTCTCATGGCACCAATCGCAATACGGTCTGTCGCACAGAATAGGCCGTCTAATTTCGGGAACTTCTTGAGGTGTTCTTTTGCCAGTTCGTAACCCGACTCAATCGTAAAATCGCCTCGAGCATGGAATTTTAATTCGAGTTCATGGTGTTTGAGGGCATCTTCAAAGCCTTGAGACCTCTGCTTATCAACGGCGATATCGTCGCCTTGAACGCCAATAAAGCCAAGTGTTTGGCATCCTTTACTAACCAGACGATTTCCAGCTTCAAAGCCAACACGAGTATCGTCATGAATGATGCTAGGTATGTTGAACATCGAACCATCTTGACCGACCAACACCACTGGAACGGCAGAGCTTTGAATTGCCTTTACGAGCGTTTTGTCTAGGTGGGTGGCGTAGAGAATAATCCCTTCCACTCGCTTCTGATTAAAGATATGGATGTATTCCAACTCTTTTTGATGCGCTTGATGGGTACTGGCTAACAATACGTGCTTGCCTGCCTGCTCAAGCACTGTCGTTAAGCCGTCAACGCCTTGTGACGTAGCGTGAGAGGAGACGCGTGGGACAATCACACCAACAAGGTTTGTTTTACGAGATTTAAGGTCCTTTGCGACTTGATTAGGAACATAGCCACACTCTTCTACGGCCTTGCGAACCTTGATCTTAGTGGCCTCTTTGACGCCATATTCATCATTAATAACACGTGAAACTGTCGACTTTGAGACGCCAGCTAGAAGTGCAACATCATGCAGACTTGCCATTCACACTATCCATTCATTTATTTTTGGGATTGTTTGCAAAGAGATGAGACTCGTTGCTTAAGTTAATGGGAATTTTAACCCTGTCGGAGTTATTTAGGGAGATAATTTAAAGATCTTTCTCACACTCTTGAGCAGATATCTTTGATCATTTGTTAGTAATCAGCAAAAATTCTTTTTGCAAACGTTCCCGAAAATTTCGAAAGGCTCAAATTAATAATCCAATGGGGTATGAAATGAATTATCCAGCAGTAGCCAAAGAGCTGTTAACTCTATTAGGTGGCAAGAGCAATATTACCGCTCTCGCACACTGTGCAACGCGCTTGCGCCTTGCCGTAGCCGATGAATCAAAAATTGACGAGCAAGCCATCGATAATCTTGATGGGGTCAAAGGTCAGTTCAAAGTTGCGGGTCAGTACCAAATTATTTTCGGTTCGGGAATCGTTAACCAAGTTTACGCCGAGCTGGCGAAGTTAACCGGCATGAGTGAGATGTCGACCAACGATGTCGCATCTGCAGGTGCCAACAAACAGAATATTGTGCAAAGAGCGGTAAAGGGACTCTCTGACATTTTCGTTCCGATTATTCCAGCAATCGTTGCTGGTGGTTTGTTGATGGGCATTTATAACTTATTGACTGCACAAGGTTTGTTTATTGATGGCCAATCTCTAATTGACGCCAATCCAGGGTTAACTGACCTTGCGAATATGATCAATACCTTCGCTAATGCTCCTTTTGTTTACTTACCTATTTTATTAGCGTTCTCGGCAAGCAAGAAGTTTGGCGGTAATCCATATCTAGGTGCAGCATTAGGTATGCTGATGGTTCACCCAGAACTGCTTAATGGATGGGGCTTCGGCGGCGCTGCTGTTTCAGGCAATATTCCTGTTTGGAACATCATGGGTTTTGAAATCCAGAAGGTTGGCTATCAAGGTTCAGTACTTCCGGTTCTTGTTTCAGCGTTTATTCTGGCTAAGGTCGAGCTTGGTCTACGTAAAGTGATTCCGTCGGTACTGGATAACCTTTTAACACCGCTATTGGCCATTTTTATCACGGGTCTACTGACGTTCACCGTTGTTGGTCCGTTTACACGTGATATCGGCTTCCTACTAGGTGATGGCCTAAACTGGCTTTACAACTCTGCTGGCTTTGTTGGTGGTGCGGTATTTGGCTTTATTTATGCACCGTTTGTTATTACCGGTATGCATCACAGCTTTATCGCAATTGAAACACAGCTGCTTGCTGATATTGCAATCACTGGCGGTACATTTATCTTCCCAATTGCAGCAATGTCTAACGTATCTCAAGGTGCTGCAGCACTTGCAGTTGGCGTCATGAGCAAAGACAAAAAGATGAAAGGGATTGCGATTCCATCTGGTGTCACCGGTCTACTAGGTATTACCGAACCTGCTATGTTCGGTGTAAACCTAAAACTGCGTTACCCGTTCATCGCCGCTGTGTGTGCAGCAGCTCTATCGAGTGCCTTTATTACAATGTTCAATGTGAAAGCGCAGGCACTAGGTGCAGCGGGCTTACCGGGTATTATCTCAATTTCTCCTGAGCATATTGGTTACTACATTGTTGGTATGATCATCGCGTTTATTACGGCGTTTGCACTGACTGTTGTTCTTGGTATGCGTGAGCAGGTAAAGCAAAACCGTAAGGCTACGGCTTAGATTTGAACTCCTTAAGGGTGGGGTTCCCCCAATTCCACTTCTTTTCCTAAATTGTTGGGGCGCTAGCCAAGCATCTTATCTTGGCTAGCCTTTTTGTTTTTTCATTGATATAGGCAACGAGACGTCGCCGCTTATTTATCAATATGTTTGTTTAAGGTAAGTATGATGAATCAAGTATGGGTAACAGGTGATGCTGTTGTTGACTTAATTCCCGACTCGGACTCGACGCTATTGAAATGCCCTGGTGGTGCGCCTGCCAATGTGGCGGTTGCCGTTTCTCGTCTCTCGGGCAAAAGTGCTTTCTTTGGGCGAGTAGGAGATGATCCGTTTGGTCGTTTTATGAAGACGACATTGACTAAAGAAAATGTAAATGTCGATTTTCTGGTTCAAGATCCGACACACAGAACATCAACGGTAGTGGTTGACTTGGATGATGATGGTGAGCGCAGCTTTACCTTTATGGTTAAGCCAAGTGCCGATCAGTTTATGGTCAAAGATGATATTCCAAGCTTTCAACAAGGTGATTGGTTACATGTCTGCTCTATTTCTCTGGCTAATGAACCAAGCAGAAGTAGTACATTTGAAGCAATTGATAGAATCAAACGCGTCGGTGGTTATGTGAGTTTAGACCCAAACTTGCGCGAAGAGGTATGGGCGAATCCGTCTGAAATAAAAAGTACTGTAATGAAAGCTGTGGCACTGGCTGATGTCGTCAAGTTCTCTGAAGAGGAATTAGTGTTTTTGACAGACTCTCAATCGGTTGAACAAGGTCTAAACATTATCGCTGACTTTGACAACACGCTCATTTTGGTTACGCAAGGTGCCAAGGGAGTGTGGCGAATCTTTGAAGGTTCAGGAAAGCGAGTAACAGGTCAAGTCGTACAGCCAGTTGATACGACTGGTGCTGGTGACGCCTTCGTCGGTGGCCTGCTCGCAAGACTTTCTCAACAGCAACATTGGGATAATCTCGCCACGATCGATAAAGCGATCGAGTGGGCAAATGGCTGCGGTGCACTTGCAACAACGCAAAAAGGTGCCATGACTGCACTCCCTACCCAAGAAGAACTTATTCAGTT
Organism: Vibrio sp. D420a; assembly: GCF_030248625.1. Taxonomy (NCBI): domain Bacteria; kingdom Pseudomonadati; phylum Pseudomonadota; class Gammaproteobacteria; order Vibrionales; family Vibrionaceae; genus Vibrio; species Vibrio sp. D420a. The sequence continues at coordinate 168,402 of NZ_JAHGAN010000005.1, forward strand.
CATCCACTGCGCGCAGTCGTAGTCAACGAGACTAGAGAACAATGCATGAATGCAAATAGTAATTGGACTGTGGAACAAAGGTATCGCCGTTTAGAACAGATTACATCGCAAGAAGTGGCTGAAATGGAGAGTGCTCGCGTTACGGATGCTGGCTTTCCTAGTTATCACATTGCCCCAAAATTTGGCTTACTGAACGATCCAAATGGTCTTTGTTATTTCAACGGCGAACACCACATCTTCTATCAATGGACTCCGGTTGGCCCTGTTCATGGCATGAAATATTGGTACCACGTATCAACCAAAGATTTTGTCCATTTTACCGATCACGGAGTAGGCCTAGAGCCTGGTGATGATTACGACTCACACGGTGTCTATTCGGGCGGAGCGCTTGTCGATAACGAGCAAGCCTTGCTTTTCTTCACAGGTAATAGACGCGACCAAGACTGGATCCGAGAGCCTACGCAGTGTTTCGCAACCATGACGGCAGAAGGTACGATCGAGAAGCAGGGCGTGATTATTGAAAATGATCACTACACTGAGCATTTTCGAGACCCTAAGGTATGGAAAAAGGATGACCAGTACTTCATGGTCGTGGGCGCTCAAACTCCAGATGAACGTGGCTCAATGGTGCTTTATCAAAGTTCAGATTTAAAGACTTGGCAGCATAAAGGGCCGATAAAAACTCGTTACCAAGATTTCGGTTACATGTGGGAATGTCCTGATTTTTTTGAAATTGATGGCAAATCAATCATGCTGTTTTCTCCACAAGGTGTGTCATCCAGCAATGCTTACGATTTTAAAAATATTTACTCGGTCGCCTATATTGTTGGTGACAGATTGAACCTTGAGTCAATGGAACTTGAAGGACACCAAGATATCATTCAACCTGACTATGGCTTTGATTTCTATGCACCTCAGACCTATTTAGATGAACAAGGTCGCCGTATTTTGATTGCTTGGATTGGGTTACCTGACATCGACGCGCCATCGGTAAAGAATCAGTGGGCAGGTATGCTGTCATTACCACGTGAACTACGTTTGGAAGGGGGCTACTTAATTCAATCAACTCTCACTGAACTCGATGAGTTGAAAGGGGAGGGAGAAGTCTTCTCTGGAGCACATGTGTTGAATCAAACAAGCTTTATGCTTCGTTTGGAACTCGACACTGATGAGTTTGCTTTAGAGTTAAGAAATGGGCGTGGCGACAAGGTAACCTTTAGTGCTGACGAAAATGAATTTACTCTCGCTCGCGGCCAAATGTCTCAGAACTATGCTCAAGAATTTGGAGATGTGAGAAAAGCACCGAGGTTGAGCAAAAGGCAGGTGATTGACGTCTATGTTGATAATTCGGTGATGGAGATTTTCATCAATGGCGGTAGACATACTATGACCAGTCGTTTCTTCATTGATGATCTACAGTTGGTCTCTGAGCAAGGTATAGCGCGAGCTTGTTACTATTCAATGCAACCTGTGACCGGATTGTTCGATTAGAAAAATACTGACTAAAGCCTTCATCATCAACTCATATAATCGCATTGATAATGACCTTCAAGCCATCGTGTTTGAAGGTCATTTTTGTTCTATGACACTAAATAGAGCGTTATTTTCCGTTTAACTTCAACGCTGAGAAGGTCACGCTGTTGTAGTCACCATTCTTCTTGTCTGTTGCGAAGTCACCTGTACCTGCACAACCCGGTCCCCAAATTGGATGGGAATCGTTCACGCTACACTGACCGTACGCGCCGGCTTTAAAGTAGAAGTCATCTTCAGCGTAACCTGTAGGGAAGTCTTTCTCATCAATCCCTTTGCTTAGGTCAATTTCGTATTTCACCGTGTCATGACGTGCGGTTTCAAAGGTTAGATACATCATGGTCTCTTTCACTTCGACGCGGTAGCTAAACTCTTCACCCAACTTGATGCCTGCCTTGCCCGGTTCTTGTTGGTTCTCCCAAGTGTTCCCCCAAACTGGATAAGCGATATCAGCACGGTTTGGATCTTTCTTCGCTAGGTTACGCTCGTAGTTCCAGAATACAGAGCCGTACTCGTGGCCCGGAAATTTTTTATAGAAGATTTTTAATGGTTCGTTTCCGTGCCCATAGCCTGTTTTTGCTTTGATGAGTTCATTGTGTTTCTTGGCGTGGATCTGACCCACTACTACAGAGTGTGCAGGGTACTTCTCAGGGTGTTTAGCATTGATGGATACATGATCAACTTTTAGAGTCGCCTCGAGTGTTCCGCCAACGGCGCTGTACTCATCCGCTTGAGGGTGGCTAGAGAGTGCCCATTGATTGAGTTTGCCGTCGGTAAGAATGTTGTCAAAGTTAGCGCCGCGCGGCATTTGGCGTAGTTCCGAACGAGCGTTCTTTGAGTTCTTGGTTGTGATCGCCTTGTTGTGTACCTCAAACACAAGGTGTCCATCTTCGTTCAGGAAGAAAAAGTCCTCATGAGAGTAGCTCATCATTGCGACGCCTTCGATCTCGTCGATGCGCCCATCTTCATTGATGTCAGAAGGAATCGTGATCTTCCAGTTTCGCATGTCAAACTTATCGGCAGGGACGGCGTGGGATACGCCATTGTTAATCACTTCAGCCATAGCAGCTAAAGGCATAGACAACAGTACTGATGCAGCAATTAGGGTTCTTTTGTTCATTATTGGTACTCTTATTATGTAATATTGTCATACATAATAGTTATCATTGAAACAAGAAAAAGGCTTGATCGCCCTATGTGTAAATAAGATCACATTTTTCTTGGGATTTAATGGGGTCACTGTGAGGGCGGTCTGACTGTCCATAGTCTCGATAGGAATGACTATTAAAGCTCACTAATAAGCTCATCAATAAACCATACAAAGAGTTACAACCTTATATTGGTTATGTTATAACGTAACATTAAATTGAGCGTTAGCACCTTTGTTGTCTTGAAGAGGGGCACCAATAGTCTAGTGGTCATTGCAACCCAACCTTTAACAATGACAAGGAGCTTGTTAAATACTATGTCTGCAACGCTGATCAAAAATGCCCAAGTGGTGAATGAAGGGGTGGTTATTGAGACTGACGTGAGAATTGTTGGTCAACGCATTGATAGGATCGCAAAGGGGATTGAGGCGCATCCTGATGACTCAATTATTGATGCAAAAGGTCGTTTTCTTATTCCGGGAATGATTGATGACCAAGCGCACTTTCGCGAGCCAGGTTTAACCAACAAAGGCTCCATTGCTTCAGAATCTCGCGCTGCGGTAGCTGGAGGTATCACCAGTTACATGGAGATGCCGAATGTAAACCCTGCGACGACCACGATTGAAGCGCTAGAGAAAAAGTTCGCTATCGCAGAAGAGCGCTCGTTAGCAAACTACTCCTTCTACTTGGGTGCAACGGAGGACAACTTAGAACAGATCAAGCGACTAGATCCAGCGATTCACTGTGGCGTGAAAGTGTTTATGGGTGCATCGACAGGTAACTTACTAGTGGAGGCTCCGGATGCTTTGGAAGCGATCTTCGGTGATTCCCCTGTGCTTATCGTTACCCACTGTGAGAGTGGTCCGGTAATCCAGAAAAACCTAGACAAGCTTAAACAGTCAAAAGCGACATTGGAAATAGATGATCATCCAGTGCTAAGAGATGACGAGGCGTGTTATGCGTCTTCTTCTTACGCGGTTGGTTTAGCTAAGAAGCACAACAGTCAGCTGCATGTTTTACACATTACGACTGAGAAAGAGCTCGCTCTGTTTGACAAAGGACCGATTGAGGGCAAAAACATCACCGCTGAAGCGTGTGTGCACCACCTTTGGTTCAGCAACGAAGACTACGCCACGTTAGGCAACCAGATTAAATGTAACCCTGCTGTGAAATACCCTAGCGATCGAGATGCGATCGTAGCGGCTCTTCAGACGGGCCAAATCGATATTATTGCGACTGATCACGCGCCTCACACTTGGGAAGAAAAACAGGTTCCTTATGAGCAAGCACCAGCGGGTTTACCGCTTGTACAGCACGCATTGTTGACTCTGTTCGATCACGTCAATAGCGAGCGTATGACGATTGCGCAGGTCGTTCAAAAAACGGCTCACAACCCATCTATCCGTTACGGCATTAAAGATCGTGGATTCATCCGAGAGGGGTACTTTGCTGACTTGGTGCTTGTCGATATTGAATCTTCAACAGAAGTGACCCACGAAAACAGCTTATATCATTGTGGTTGGACGCCTTTCGCTGGACATACTTTCTCTTCACGTATTGATGGCACTTGGGTCAACGGTCAACTTGTGTATGAGAACCAAACCGTGACTGACCAACCAGTTAAAGCGATGCGCCTAGCATTTGAGAGATAGTTTAAGTTTCAAAACCTGTTGTTGTGAGTAAGTAGTATGTTAAGAAGAAATCCAAGCGGTCATATGCCGCAAGTCTCTGAAAAGGCATTTATCGACCCTACAGCCATCATCTGCGGTAAGGTTATTATCGAAGAGAATGTATTTATTGGCCCATACGCTGTGATTCGTGCTGACGAGGTGAATGAAGAAGGTGATATGGAAGCGATTGTCATCAAGCGCGATACCAACATCCAAGATGGGGTTGTGATTCATTCGAAAGTGGGAGCGGCGGTCACCATTGGCGAACGCTCTTCTATTGCCCACCGCTCAATTATTCACGGACCTTGTGAAGTGAGCGACGACGTTTTTATTGGTTTCAACTCCGTGGTGTTCAATACTGTTATTGGTAAAGGTTGTGTGATCCGCCATAACTGCGTGGTTGATGGAAGAGACCTTCCAGAGAGTTTCCATGTGCCGCCGATGACAAATATTGGTGCTGAATTTGACTTAAACAGTATCTCTAAGGTGCCGCCAGAGTATTCGGCGTTTTCTGAATCGGTTGTCTCAGCGAATCACACCCTTGTTCAAGGCTATAGGAGAATCGCCAATGAGCTCTAAACAAGCTTCTATTTCTGGAGTGCCCACCAATATTATTACTGGCTTCCTTGGGGTGGGAAAAACCACTGCCATCCTTAACTTAATGAAGCACAAACCGGAAGGCGAGAAATGGGCAGTGCTGGTTAATGAGTTTGGTGAGATAGGTGTGGATGGCAGCCTGATACAGGGACAGAAGCCTGACGCTCAATCGGTGTTTATTCGTGAAGTCCCAGGTGGGTGTATGTGCTGTGCGGCTGGTTTACCTATGCAGATCGCGCTTAATCAACTGCTCACTGAAGCAAAGCCTGATCGTCTGTTGATTGAACCGACTGGTTTGGGTCATCCAAAAGAAGTATTGCAGGTCTTATCATCTGAGCACTATCGCACGGTACTATCGCTTCAAAAGAACATTACCTTGGTTGATGCACGTAAACTTGCAGATCCTCGTTACACTGAGCACGATACATTCAATCAGCAAATTGCCATCGCTGATACCGTTGTCGGTAATAAAATTGATCTGTACCAAGACGGCGACCGAGAGAAATTACAAACATACGTTGCTAAGGTGGCAAAACCTGACACCAGAGTCGTTTTTGCGGAGCACGGTGAAATTGCTCAGCATGAATTTGATGGCGATACTCAAGCGCACACTCATGAACATCACCATCATCATCACGGCCACAGCAAGCCATTAGCCTCGGAGTTACCAATGCCAGAAGAGGGTGTTATTAAAGCCAGCAACAGTGGTGAAGGTTTTCACAGTGAGGGATGGCGTTTCTCTGCAGACAAGGTATTTGAACGCGAAGCCGTTGTTAAACTGTTGTTGACGATCGATGCAGAGCGCATGAAAGCCGTGTTTATCACCCAAGACGGCATTTTTGGTTACAACCAAACAGCAGACGGCCTGACGGAGACTGAGTTGGATGATTGCAGCGAAAGCCGTATAGAGGTGATAGCGACAGAAATGGATGCAGAATTAGAGAGCAGATTGCTGAGCTGCTTGAGTGCTTAGAGCCAACGGTTTGCCAAACTGCCTATTGTAGGTGGTTAAAAATGAGCCCCTTAAACGCTTCATTGTGTTTTAGGGGCTTTTGTTTTTTAGAAGGTTCGAGCTTGAGGCTAGCTAGCAACAGTATTCGTCAGAGTATCGTGTGGTTGCACAAATTATTAAGCCACAATGACCTTTTTCTTTTCCGCCAATGCCATCGCGATATTCGCTGCGCTATAGGCACTTTCGTTAATAAAGTGCGGGTAGACCTCTTTTTCGCTCTCCCAAAGTACATCGTATCCGAAGAACGTAGCCAGTATCGGATCACCTTGCTTAACTACTTCAAAGTCGCGCCCGCATATTGTTGGGTGCACGGTTGCTGCGCGCATGCCGTCGTGATCAAGTGGGATTTGAACCTCTTCGAGGTAGTAATAGGCGTCGTAGTTTTCTACTTCTCCAACCTGATCTAAATTATGTTTTTCGACATAATCTAGTACCAAGGTCAGCATCTGTTTCATTAGCTCTAATGAATTGTAGGTTAATGAACCATGTGCTTGAGCGCCAACTTCAATCATGATGCCATGCTGACCTGTGGTGCAAAGGTATGGTTGATCCTGCCAAGGTTTGCGATCTTCAAACAGAATATTAGATTCTGGCATACGTTGTTTCACATACGCGCCCATCTTTTCATAGAAAGGGTCGTTTGAAAGCAAGATTAAGGTTGCCCCCATGTTGCTGGTGGTATTGTGAAGGTCAACAATCAGCTGCTTATTGTTGTCTGAATGCATCGACACGATTTTTTGCGCAAGTGTTTGTTCAGCATTCGCTTCGCTGTCATCGCTGTTCTTTATTGCAAACTGACGATTGAGATCGTCGTCGATGAAACGCACGTTCTTTTTAACGGCTTCTGGGTTTCCTATCATCGATAGCACTGAAAATGTCGCGCGATCTGCGTTATATAAACGGTCTTTTATGAGCTTTTGTAGATAGATTCCTGTTAACTCGTTGCCATGTGTACCCGCAACCAGTAGAACGCGATTTAGTTTGTCCATGAGCGTGATGTTCCAAATGTTACTGCGTTTGAAAACAGTATTGACCAAGATAGCCAGCACTGTGGGATAATAATATTTAGTAATGTTATATCATAACAACTGAGGGTTTTGTATGAGTTCAACGTTTGTTGGCAGCTACTTAACGTCATTGCTGAATACTTAGCGATGAAAAGCAGAACTTGGATCATCTTAAGCCTATTTGGGATTTTAATTATAGTTGACCTTGTCAACTAGTTGCTTTTGGGTTACCTTTGTACTGTAAACGTTAACCCTCATCGACACTGGTTGATAACGCTCCCCAAAAGGCTCAAAGAAAGACCTATATGACTAAGTCTCAGTTTTTCGCGCACTACCTGCGTTTGAATCGTAAGTCTTACCTACTTGCGATTGTTTTCATATTTCTCGTTAACTGGCTGCAGGTTGAAATCCCTCGCTACATCCAGTTGGCGATTGATCTTATCGATGATGCATCGGTGGCTGGTCATGATCAGCTGAAAACGTATATTGCGATCATCGTGGTGATGTCGGTGTCGATGATCATTGTGCGAATTTGGTCGCGTATCTATGCGCTTAATCCGGGGCGTATAACCGAAGCTTCTCTCAAAAATACACTGTTGGAAAAGCTCAATCGGTTACCAAACAGTTTCCATTCTCAGTTTGCGTCAGGGCGTTTAATTTCAATCATTAACAATGACTTGCAAGGCGTACGCTTGTTGTTTGGTGTTGGTTTTTTGCAGTTTTTCAACGCATTGTTAGCGCTGTCTTTAACGCCTTTGTGGATGTGGCGCATTTCGCCCGAACTCACCATGTACTCAGTGATTCCGATCATGATTGCATTCGTTATCTTCCGCGTGGGTTTTGTGAGAATGAAATCACTGCATATGGAGCATATGAAGCGATTACAGAACTTGTCTGCACAGTTGATGAGTTACCTATCGGGCATCGATTTGATAAAGAGCCAACAAATGTCACCGTGGGTGAGAGCAGAGACTGAGAAGCTTAACCAGATGTTGTTGCAATGCAGAATCAAGATCACACGCATTCAAGTGTTCTTTATGCCTGTTTTAGATTATGCCAATGACCTAATGAAGATCCTGATTCTTGGTTTAGGTGGCTACATGCTTGTTAATCAAGAGCTTACGCTTGGTGAAATCACTGCTTTCTTAACTTATTCGGTACTGTTAGCCATGCCACTGATGCAGCTCGGGCGTATTGCGACCATTTACCAGCGTGGCATTGTGGGCATCACCAGTGCACAAACCATTTTGAATGCGAAGGTGCCTGAACGGGATGAAACGACGTTAACTACCGATGAAGTTGAAGCACTGAAAGGCCAAACGCTGTCAGTAAGAAACCTCAGTTATCAATACGAAGGTGAAGAGCGCTTGGTGTTGGATGACATCAGCTTTGATATTCCGGCAGGCAAAAAAGTAGGGGTACTCGGTAGTATTGGCTCTGGTAAAACGACACTGGTTAACTGCTTGAATCATCATTTAGATGTGGTAACTGGGAGTGTGTTTCTGGGCGACAAAGACATCACTGAGTTTTCGCGCAACGATTTGCGCCGCTACGTTAAAACCGTGACTCAAGACCCATACCTGTTTTCAGCTACGGTAGAAGAGAACATTCGATTTGGCAGCACTCAGGCTGACATTGCTAAAGAACAAGTAGATGAAGTGTTGAACCTTAGCCAGCTAGCAAATGATGTAGCACGTCTTGAAATGGGTGACCAAACCTTGGTGGGAGAGAAGGGCATTATGCTATCTGGCGGGCAGAAGCAACGCTTGAGTATTGCGCGAGCACTATTAGAGCCTGCTGACCTGATCATCATGGATAACGTCCTCTCAGCTGTCGATTATGAAACCGAAAGAAAGATTCTAGAAGGGCTGTTTAAACGCTTAGAGAATCAATCGGTGCTGGTGGTTTCACATCGTGTCAACGCACTAGAGTATATGGACGAGATCATCGTCTTGAATCAAGGAAAAGTGATCGCTAAAGGTGATCATACAACTCTGCTAAAAACATGTCCTTACTACTATGAGACGTGGCAATTACAGCAAAATGAAGCGGAGGCAGCGGCATGTTAAAAGGCGTTGATATTCAATATCTCAAACACTTCCTGCAGTTTGCGAAGAAGTACAAACGCACCGCATTTATTGGTATTGCGATGTTGCCGCTCACCATTATCACGAGCTTGTTGTTTCCGTGGCTGATCATTCAAGTCATCGACGTTCAATTGAGCAATGGCAATATCGATGGCTTGCTGGAATATGTGTTCTATCTGGTCGCGGTACTGATTGTCAGCTATGTGGTCGATACGACTTACTCTTACAACCTCAGAAAGACAGGGCAGCTGACCATCACAGATATGCGATCGGTGCTGTTTGCTCGTGTTCTTAAACTGCCACGTAGCTACTTTGATAACACACCGATTGGCATCACGCTGTCACGTCTAACCAGCGACCTTGAAACCATTGGTGAAACCTTCATTCAATCTGTGGTCGGTTTGGTAAAAGACACGCTCAATACGCTCGCTTTGATTGGGATGATGTTTTACATCGATTGGAAGCTCACTTTGATTGTATTAGTGGTGATGCCGCCAGTGACGTATTTGACTGTGTTTGTCCGTAATAAACTGCGCCAGATGCATCTTATTACTCGTTCGTCATTGGCTCGCGGAATTGGCTTTTTACAAGAAGCCTTGTTAGGCATGAAAACCGTTCAGTTGTACCGTGCCGAAGAAGCCGTCGAGAAAAGATTCAAAGGCTATACCGATGAGTTTTTAAGAGCGCAGAAGAAGATCAATAAGTACGATGCGATTCTGTTTTCGGTGATCTCCGGTGTCACCTCGATAACTATCGCATTGATGATTTGGTTTGGTTCAGAACAGGTTCTGCAGGGTAGCTTAACTCTGGGTGTATTGATCGCTTTCATCAATACTTTAGAGAAAGTGTTTGTTCCTATTCGCGACTTTACCTCGCAGATCGCTTCTATTCAGAGCTCGTTTGCAGCCTTTGACCATATTGAAGAGCTATTTGTTGAGCCGACAGAGGAGCAGGGGAGAAAACTACTGCTGTCGCACCAAGTTGAAGAGCAGTTACGTGACTTTGTGAGTTTGGAATTCAAGAATGTTAGCTTTCGTTATAAGCCGGACGCACCCTATGTGCTAAAGGATGTCTCTTTCGTTTTAGAGAAAGGCCATCAGATTGCACTGGTAGGTTCGACAGGCTCTGGTAAATCGACGATCATGCGTTTGATTTCGAAAACCTATCAGAATTATGAAGGCAGTATTCTACTTAACGGCATCGAGTTGTCAGATATTTCAATGGAAGACTCAGCGCACCTGTTTTCATTGATGATGCAAGACGTACACCTATTCGAAGAGAGTGTTCACTTTAATATCGCACTCGGAAAAGGACATGTTTCTCGTGAACACGTTGAGCAAGCCGCGCGTTATGTATATGCGGACCAATTCGTTAAGCAATTACCTAATGGGTATGACTTCCATCTTGATAAGAACGGATCGAACTTGTCAGTGGGGCAAACTCAACTGCTCTCGTTCGCTCGCGCTGTGGCGCAAGGTGGTCAAGTGATGATGCTAGATGAGGCGACCAGTTCAGTCGATTCAATTACCGAAGATCTGATCCAAAAAGCGATGCAGAAACTGTTCAAAGAGAAGACTGTGATTGCTATTGCCCATCGCTTGAGCACCGTTCGTCACTCCGACATGATTTTGGTACTGGAGAAAGGTGAAATCATTGAACGCGGTAATCACAGACAATTGGTTGACCACAACGGTGTATATGCAGGGCTACTCAATGAGTCCATTGTTGAAACCAGCGAACCACAAGCGGTTGAAGCGTAATAAGCCTTAAAAATCGTAAAAATGCATATCCAAAGCCCCAGTTTATCTCGCTAGGGCTTTTTCATTTGGAACTGACTCTGATTGGCTATTCTACTTCTTTTCTACTGTGCACGCAGGGGAAGAAGCTGGAGCATAACTAAGAGTTATACTCGATATAACTTAGCCATTGTTTGATATTGATAGGGGTGATGGGAATTCTACGTTGTTAACGTTAGAGAATATTTGTGAGTGCTTTCAATCTCAGTAACGGACTATCGAGGTGTGAGGTATCAGGTCACCCTAACGTTCTTGAAACAGAGCATGCGGAACAGAACATGAAAAATACAGACTTTAGCTTAATTCCCTATTTTGTTGTGATGATGGAAGAGCTTTCTATCTCCAATACCGCCAAGCGCTTTGGCGTCTCCCAGCCTGCTGTCAGTAAAGCACTAGGTCGACTCAAAGAAACCTACGATGATCCTTTATTTGTGAAAACCAAAGAGGGCTACCGACCAAGTCGTTTCTGTTACGACATCTATCCACAAATCAAGCAAGCATACGATGCCTTTGAATCGACATTTCCAAGCAAGCGTAAATTCGACCCAAGCAAAATTGACCGATCGTTTAATGTCGCGTGCATTAGTGGTGCGATTTACTCGGTCATGAAGCGAGTCTCAGACATGCTCTACAAAGAGACGCCTGATATTGGAATCAACATTGACCCTCTGTACACAGGTGATATCGCATTGGACTTACGCCAGCATCGGTATGACCTCTGTATCGCACATGTACCAACCAGTGACCCAGCACTAGAATGTGTACCGCTAGCTAGTGAACGCATGGTAGTGGTTTACGATAAGAACCATCCGCGATTAGGAGAGAGTATTACGCTGCAAGAGTATTTGTCAGAGAAGCACGTGGTGCACAGCATGTGGAACACTGAAGATTCGCCACTGATGAAAAACAGTAAGTATGCTCAAAAAAGAAAAGTCGCGCGCAAAGCGCCGGGACCGTTCGAAATGCTCGACATGGTGAAAGGTACTGACTTGGTCTGTATTAGCCAAGAGTCAGTGATAGAGAAGTTTGGATTATCACAAGACTTTCAAGTGTCACCGTTGCCATTTGAATCTGACTTAGGCATTGAATATCTGGTATGGCATAAGAGCCGCAATTCAGACATGGCGCACTCGTGGTTTCGCAATAAGATTATTGATGCCTCACAAAAAAAGCCCCAGTGGGGCTTTAATTAGGATTCAACGAGGCGTTGTAACTTTATATTGTTAATTCTGACTTAGTAACTCTAAATCAGTTCGCGCCTTGTTGTTGCATCTTCTGAACAAGCTTTTGTAGCTTCAAGGTGTTGTAGTTGATGTTCGCAGCACTAAAGCCTTGACCTGCTTGCATTGGGTAGCCTTCTAGAGAACCCATGAACTTCGCCACTTCTTGAGACATTGGAACAAACAACCACATGTTGTCGATCATCCAGCGCGTGTACATACCGGACTCTTTGGCTGCAGTTTCGAATGGGTCCATACGTAGGTTAGTGATTGACGCCCAAGCTGGAGCCTGACGTACTGCTGATTGCATGTCGCCTTCCATCATCGCAAAGCTCGCTTTCCAATCATTCCAACGCAGTGCATTTAGCTCACCGTTTGCTGAGAAGTATAGAATCGTTTCGCGAGGGCCTTTGTCCGATTTACCTTCGAAGAATGGTTTGAAGTTAGAACCGTCTAGGTGAACACGCCACTCTTTATCATTCAGTGTTACGCCTTCCTTCAGCTCGTCGATAATGTTGTCGTTACCCGCTGCTGCTGCCAGTGTTGGTAGCCAGTCTTCTTGAGACATTAATGCGTTCACCGCAGAGCCCGGTTCGATAACGCCTGGCCATTTCACGATTTGTGGAACGCGCATACCGCCCTCATAGGTGGTGCCTTTCTCACCGTGGAAAGGAGACGTACCACCATCAGGCCAAGTAAATTTCTCAGCACCGTTATCGGTAGAAAGGATAACGATGGTGTTATCAGCGACGTCTAGACGGTCAAGCGTATCCAATAAGGCGCCGACGTTGTCATCCAGTTGGCGCATACCGTCTGCGTAGATACCTTGACCTGTGATGCCATCGTAATGATCGTTGAGACGAGTCCATACGTGCATGCGAGTTGAGTTGTACCAAACGAAGAATGGCTTGTCTGCCTTCACTGATTTCTCCATGAAGGTGATTGCCGCTTCAGTGAAATCTTCATCGATGGTTTCCATACGAGCGCGAGTCAGTGGTCCAGTGTCTTCAATCTTGCCATCCGCAGTGGCTTTGATAACACCACGTGGGCCGTATTGCTTTCTGAACTCTGGGTCTTTTGGATAGAAATAGGTTTCTGGTTCTTCTTCAGCATTTAGGTGATAAAGGTTACCGAAGAACTCATCGAAACCGTGGTTAGTAGGTAGGTGTTTGTCTTGATCGCCTAAGTGGTTCTTACCAAACTGTGCTGTCGCGTAACCCTCTTGTTTAAGCGCATCACCGATGGTTGGTGCCCAGTCAGGAATACCGTGGTCAGAGCCCGGCATACCAATGGTCAAAAGGCCGGTACGGAAAGGGTGCTGACCAGTGATAAATGCCGCTCGGCCTGCAGTACAAGATTGTTGTGCGTACATGTCTGTGAAGATAGCGCCGTCGTGCGCGATACGATCGATGTTTGGAGTCTCGTAGCCCATCATGCCACGGTTGTAAGCGCTGGTATTGTAGTAGCCTAGGTCATCTGCCCAGATAGCAAGAATATTAGGTTGCTCTGCTGCCGCAACACCTTGAGCGACAGTTAGAGCGCTCATTGCAAGTACGGATTTGGTTAAGGTAGTCAAGGTCGAGTCCTCTCGTTGTTCTGAATTTGGTTGAGAAGAAAGTAACAAAATGCAATTAACCTAGAGGACTACAGGGTATAAATTATGGTTAAATCGCGGAGTTGATGACTGTTAACCGATAAAGTTGTCATTGATAAACAAGAGAAAAGTACGCGGTTTTGTATCTTAGGAATGGTCAAAATAAACATATTTTACTTCGGGAAATATGTTATCCTCTCGATACTACTAAAGGGGTGCTTTTTTAAGCATTGAAATGTATACGAGCAACAGAGAACGATGTTCGTGTCAGTCACTTTCTGGCGAGTATGGAATAGAAAATGTTGTTGGAAGAAGTTGTAGAAATTATTGAGTTAACCGATTCAGACCATTTAGTTCAAGCAATGGACCTGTTTAATGAGCATGGCTTTGTTCATGCTGAGCAACTGCCGTTTATGAAGGTGGTATTTGAAACCGCTCCTGAACACCTGACCAAGAAGCTCTCCCAAGTCGGCTTTAAAGGTAAAGTTGAAATTGTGAAAGCAGAAGGTGCATCTGATTACATCGTGTTTGATGCTGAACGTGCCGAGTCAGAAGGTGCAGTAAATTGGAGTAAGAGTGCTTAAGTCTTTTAAAACGACAAAGCACGACTTTTATCATTATTTGAGGTTAACACAGTGACAACAGCTACTGCTTCATCAACAGAAAAACTGTCTAACGAACATGCGTTATTGGGCGCAGCACTGCTTGCAGCGCAAAAGGTTGAGTTCTCACTTTATACGGTCATTGCCCGACTGGTTACCACTGACAGCAATGTACATGAGCGCCAAGCGATAGAACTGAATGCCGATACCTTTCTGAAAGGCAACAGCAACGATCTGTCATTGGTTCTAGACCTTTACTACCAAGTATTTGGTAGCAAAATTCCGCTAACTAAGGCAGAGGTGAGCGATTTTGTTTTCAATCGTAATCTCATCTCTCGTAACTATTGGCGTGCTACTGGCGCGGATGTAAAAGGCGGGGAAAAGCTAGGTAATCCAGAGCTTTATTTATCTGAGTTCACGGCTAAGTGTGAAGCTTGGTTGCAAAAGCTTTCTTAATTTAGCTTTAAAGTCCCTTTAAGCTAATTCAAATTAAAGAAAACCACGGTGATCGCCGTGGTTTTTTTGTTTCTGGAGAGGGTTATTTTTGTGACTACTTTAAGACACACTTCAAAATTACTTTGACTTGGTTTCTCGACTAGCGAATTGCACAATTTCAATATAGAGTGACCTAATATCAAGATGTATAAGGAATATACGATGCTAAGAGTGGTTTGGTTAGTAATAATGGCAGTGTTACCTATGATGAGTGTTGCGTCTGAAGAGACTCGATATTCTGAGAAGGAGTACCTTGATAGACCATTGATGGAACGTTACATCTTGGATGAACTTAAGTCTCTGCGAATTGAACAACAAGACCTTGAGCGCAGGATGACTATCCAAATCACCGACCGTGAGCTAGAAGTCGCGGATAAATCGCTGAACTATGCGAATGTTACGGTCACGTACTTCTTCTACATTATCGCGGGTGTGGCTTCTTTGATCGCGTTGATAGGATGGCAATCGCTTAAAGAAATTAAACACAATACCAAAGAGATGGCTGACCAACGGTTGAATAAGATCGCTCAAGAATACGAGAAGAAGTTTGTTGCCTTAGAGCGGGATCTAAAACGTAAAACTCGCATCATCTCGGAAAACAATCGCGAGATTGAGATCATCAACGAAGTACATAACCTTTGGCTGAGAGCTCAAAATCAACAGACTCCAGAGCAGAAGTTAGAGATCTATGACGAGATCCTTAAGATTCGTCCGGGTGACTTGGAAGCACTGACTTACAAAGCGGATGCAGCCATGGAGATGCAAGAGTTCCACTGGGCAATGAGCCTATGTAACCGTGTATTAGAAGTGGATGACCAAAATGCGCACGCCCTTTACCAACGTGCTTGTGCCTACGCGCGTTTAGGCTCTGAATCTCAAGCGATTGAAGATCTTAAACGCTCAATAGAAGCGAGTGCCTCAATGCGAGATCTTATCTCTGATGAAACCGACTTTGAAATGTTAAGAGGTTTAGAAGGTTTTGAAGCGCTACGTGAGGAGCAATAGGTCTGCAAGATAGCCCAACCAGTAACAGATAGAGCTGAGGAATAGCTCAATAGATTGTTACAAACACCGGTTTATCAACTCCAATTGTTATGTTATAACAATTGGGTTTTTTTACCTCTGCAAACTCTATTCGACCTATGAAGTTTATTCGCCTAGGACTAGTGACTATCGCTATTGTTGCCTTTTCGCTAGCTGCCGTCCTTTCTATTGAGCCTGAGCCGCCTCAAGAAATCGAAATCAAAGTCACACCTTATCAAGAGTTGGTAGAGAGTGAGGTTATTCCCCCTCAGCCTGTCGAAGCTTCGGAGTCGAATAGTAACCTTGTGAGAGTGCATTACTTCGTTAAAGTCGGGGATACTTTGAGTAATGTGTTTGCTTCGTGGCAACTGCCATACGAAACCGCGCACAAGATCTTAGAAGCTGATCTGGAATCGCTCAAGTTAGATACCATCAAGCCTGGGGAGCACTTAGAGCTGCTTGTCGACAAGGATACCCGCCGTCTTGTCGAGCTCACGTATCATGAAAGCTTGATTGAGCGTTCAGTCTATTCACTTAATGACGATGGCAGCTTTGACTATCAGTTCATCGAAATGCCGGGTGAATGGAAAGAGAAGATGTACGCCGGTGAAGTTAATGGCAGCTTCTCGCTATCTGCGCATAAAATTGGCTTGTCGAGCCGCCAAATCGCCAATATCACTCGAACGTTAAGAGATAAGATCAATTTCGCCCGTGATTTACGAGCTGGTGATCGTTTTAGTGTGTTAGTCAGCGAGCAGTATGCGGATGACCACTTAACGGGAAAAACAGAAGTCCAAGGGGTTTCTATTCAGCTTCGCGGTCGAGAAGTTGCCGCGTTTCTTGCTGATGATGGTCGTTTTTACGATCGAGAAGGCAACAGCTTGGAACAAGCGTTCGATCGCTATCCTGTGGATCGTCAGTATCGCAGAATCACTTCAGCATTTAACCCTAGACGAAAACACCCAGTGACAGGGCGTATTACTCCGCATAACGGAACAGACTTTGCGACTCCGGTTGGAGCGCCTATCTATTCAACGGGCGATGGTAGAGTTGTCGCAGTGAGAAACCACCCATATGCGGGTAAGTACTTAGTCATTGAACACAACAGCGTTTACAAAACTCGCTACTTGCACTTACACAGATTCTTGGTGAAGAAAGGCCAGCAAGTGAAACGAGGTCAGAAGATCGCCCTTGCCGGAGCAACGGGTCGCATTACAGGCCCACATTTGCACTTTGAAGTGTTGGTTCGTGATCGCGCGGTTGATCCAATGAAAGCAAACTTACCGATGGCAAGCTCGATCTCTAAAGAAGAGAAGGGTGCCTTTTATGCACGTATTTCTGAGTTCGACAAATTGGTACAAGGTCATCAAGACCAAGCTAGCTAACCTTTAGAGCCCCAGAACCATAAGTAGACAAGAGCAAAGCCCCTTGGTGATACTACCAAAGGGCTTTGTTGTATTAATCGACGACCACCGCTGTGCCACTGGCTGAAACCATCAGCATGCCGTTGCCTTGACCTAGTACTTCGTAATCAATGTCGACACCAACAACTGCGTTCGCACCCAACTCTTGAGCTTTTAGTTCTAGTTCTTGAAACGCATAAGAACGTGCTTTTTCGAGCTCTTTTTCATAAGTGCCAGAACGGCCACCAACGAAGTCTCGAATGCCAGAAAACATATCTTTAAACACGTTTACGCCGAGGATGGCTTCTCCGGCAATCACACCCTTGTAAGCGACGATGCGTTTTCCTTCAATCGACGGGGTTGTTGTCACGATCATAATGCAGTTCCCTTATTGGTTTAGTCTGTGTGGTTCGAGGTAAATTGTGCCCGTAACCATGCTCTTAGTTTTAGCACACTTTCATTTTTGAGTTTGTTATCTGAACAGACAAAGTAATAGTCTTGATGCGGGTTTGAAACAGGCTCGCTAATCTCAATCAAAGCTCCGTGTTTTATGTCGTCACGAACAAACAGTCGATGAGTGACAAGTATGCCAAGAGAGCGTGTCGCTGCTTGTACCGCCTGAATGGAGACATCAAAGGAGAGGTTGGTGCTGAAGAAGGGCATAGGTAATTGGTGTGCATCACACCACACCTGCCAGTCGTGTTCCCTACGTGGGTTAAAAACACCGATAACGGGGTAGGTCTTGATCAGCTCTTCCATTGATTGCGAATCTTGCTCTTTGACTAAATTGGGACTTGCGACTAGCACTAGCTCATCGTCACCAAGTTTTTCACAGTAGTAATCTTGCCACTCTCGCGGTTTTCCATGTACTAACGCAATATCGACACCCTCTTGATCGAGGTCGAAGTAACCGATGCGGTTAGAGAGTCGAATATCTAGGCTTGGTGAGTCTTGTTGCAGCATAGGAACTCGAGGTATCCACCAGTGTAGCGCTAGCGAGTTGACCATATTGACGGTTAATCGGTTCTCCTTCGGTGTATTGGCTAATTGATCTGTTGCATCGACAATCTGCTCGAGAGCAGGTGCGACTTTTCGATAGTAGCGCTTACCATCAGCATTAAGAACGACACGTCGCCCGACACGCTGGAACAGGGGTTTATTGACTTGCTGCTCTAAAGATTTGATCGCCTGGCTCACTGCAGAGTGGCTAACAAACAGCGCCTTAGCGGCTTCGGTCATGCTCCCTGTCTCAGCAACAGCGACAAAAGCGTAGATTGACTTTAATGGAACGAGTTTCTTCATAAGTAAGTTTTCCTTACAGTTCTGGTTAATATTACTCGCTATTTTTTGTCGTGTCAGCCTTCTAGAATAAAGCACATAGGAGGTGATAATTATGTCTGATATTACCAAGGCCACCCTGTTTATGGTGGTGTCTACATTTAGCCTGTCAGTCGGCGGGCTTGCAGCGAAATACCTCGCTGAAATCATGCCAGTAACTTTGCTCGTTTTTTCTAGATTCTTCTTTCCTGGACTGATTTTACTGTCGATTTTAGTTTTCGTTCGATTGCGTAAACCTAGTCGTGAACTACTCAAACCGATTGTATCGCGAGCTTTATGCATGACAGCTTGTCAGCTCTGTTTTCTATCATCGCTACAGAGCTTAACCTTAGTTGAAAGTATCGTTTTGTTTAGTACAGGCCCATTGTTTATCCCAGTGTTAGAAAAATTAATATTTGGCGTTAAGTTTAACCCAAGGATTTTGGTTTGCTTAGGGATGACGTTTACCGGTGTCGTGCTAATGGCAGACAATCTTTCTGAATTCGACTTTAAACCGGCGATCTTAATTGGCTTAATGGCTGGATTCTTTAATTCAGGCTCACAAGTGAGTTTGTATCGAGCATCAAAGGGGGAATTGTCGCCAGCAGAGATGAACGCTTGGACCTTCTTGATCGCCGCTCTACTAGCGTCACCAATCATGATTTATAGCTTGGTGGGTATTGTGTCGCTCGATCAGGCACTCATTACCAATGTGGGAGAAGGGTTTACGCTATCGAATTATTATTGGGTAGGGTTTGTGTTGGCAATGATTGCGGTGTTTACCATTAATACGCAAATATGCCGCGCCAAAGCCTATCGCCTAGTGAGCAGTGGTTCTCAACTGGCTCCGCTGATTTTCACTACACTTTTGTTCAGTGCGATTTGGCAAGCTCTACTGTTCGACGACACATTTTCAAATCAAAAGCTATTTGGTATCGGGCTGATTATTTTTGCCAGCATGGTCAATACCTTCTTGTCTCATCGAAAAAACAAGCTTGCCCTCAAGTTAGGCACCGAACGTCCTAAAACAGTGAACGAATGTAGGCCCTAACTTTCTCTATGTGTTGTGGAGTATCAACGTCACTGTGTTGCTCTGGCTCAAGAAAGGCATCGGCATAACGCTTGTAGATGTCTTTCTCCAAGAACAGCAAATAGAGCTTAGGGTCAATGTGCCCAGTGGTTGCCATACGAGTCATGATTTTTAAAGACTCTTCGAGGGTTTTGCCATGTTTATAAGGGCGATCGCTTGAGGTCAATGCCTCGAACACATCGGCAATTGCGACCACTTTGGCTTGGATAGAGAGTTCGTCATCGTCCAATCCAAATGGGTAGCCTTTGCCATCGATTCGTTCATGATGATAACTGGCGATCTTTGGAATCTCTTTAAGGTGCTCAGGGTAGGGGAGCTTATTGAGCATCACCGACGTTTGGATAATATGATCGTTAATCATAAAGCGCTCTTCTGGGGTTAAGGTGCCACTGCGCACTTTAAGGTTATAAAGCTCTCCACGGTTGTATTTTAACTCTCCAGGTTTGAGTACATAGTCTTCTTGCCATAGGTCTTGTGGGCTTAGACCTTTCTCCCACGGCACACAGTGCTGGGGTTTGTTTGCGAGCAGTGGTTCCATTACAGGTAATTCGGGCTCTTGCTCATAACGAATCTTTTCTGTCCAAGCTATGCCGACTTGATCACTGAGTGTGCGTTTCCATTTGTGCTTAGCGATTTCATCGAGTCGAGCTTGATTCTCTTCCTCCATTCTCTCGGAACCGATGTTGCATTGAGCGACAAACGCGAAATCTTCATCGAGTTGTTGATGTTTACTTTTCAGTTTCTCTAGCTCTTTTTCTGGAAGTGAACCATTGGCGACGGCTTTCCAGTAGTCGGTTTCTGCTTGCTGTTTAAGAAGCTCAAAACGCATTCTGATTTCGTGTATTCGGTCATAAAGTGTTTCGAGTTTGGTGGCCTTGTCGACCACGTATTCTGGCGTTGTTACCTTACCGCAATCATGCAACCACGAAGCTAAGCTCAGTGCTTCCCACTGTTTTTTGTCTAGTGCAAACAGCGGGTAGTAACGGTCATCTTTAATCGCTGCTTCGGTTAGCCATTGGGTGAGCTCAGGAACGCGCTGACAATGCCCACCTGTGTATGGCGACTTGGTATCGATAGCCGAAGCAATCAACTCGATGAAGGCATTGAGCATCTCTTTTTGCTGTTGCATTTGGTCAATGTTGTCTTTAGCAATTTCAGCAAAGCTCAACAGTTCGCGAAGAAAGGCGTGTTTATCTGACTGCATTTTTGATATCGCACGTTCGTAACCGATGATCACAATGCCGACGAGTTGTTTCTCTCGGTTGAGAAGCGGGAAAAAGTACAGATCTGAGTTGAAAATGGTCGCGTGATACTGGTTAAGTGCATTTTCGCTTCTATCGAGATGGACCACTTCACCCATTTTGAGTTTCGCGAGTAGCCAAGGCGTATCCTTAACAAACTCGTTGAGGTCAGCCTTGAATGGGATGATGGCGTGATTGGCTGCAATCTCAAACTGTTTATTTTTATTATCGTAGGCGTACAGCAAGATGGTTTCGGCTTTAGTGATCAGGTAGCTCTGGTGGGCAATGGTCTTAGCCAAAACAGAGAAGTCTTGATTACCTGCAGTATCACGCAATAGGGCGATTAAATCATGGAGCGTATGTTCCATGAGCTCGATGGAGTGGGCTAAATTCGCGACTTCGTTGATCATGCTCTTAGGATAGTGGGTACGCTTAAAATCGAAGCGCGCGATGTTATGCGTCAGCTCCATCAGTTTTTTGATTGGCATAGAGAGACGATTGGCGACAACCCATACCAACCCAAAACAGATGAACAGAAGAATAATGGCAACGGTGACCTGCCTATCCCTCATCGATATTAAGTCGGCAAGCAAGTCAGTATGAGGTGTCGCTTCAGCGAGAAACAGAGTCACATTGGCGGTGAGCTCTACAGGCGTTAAGGTTAGTGCCCAGGCATTGAGGTTGTATTCAACACTCTGAATGCTCTGTTTGGTAGCCCTGTTATCGCTTAAAAGTGGAGCAAGCACTGTCTCTTTAAGCACATTATTGGCTTCGCGAGAATTAAATCGCATTGGACTGGTGATTGGCGCAACAGCATCGAGATCGAGTTGGTGATGCCCGAGTAAGTTCAGATGACGGTCAAACAGCGCCAAGCGGCTTTGCTCCGAGAAGGCGAGATCGCCAATCTGAGCGGATAGGGAATTGAGGGTAAAATCCGCACCAATCACATACTGCTGGTCACTGGATCGTCTAGAGAGAGTTATCCCCGGCGTCTTGAGGAAGAAGAACTGATATGGTTCAGATAGCTGGATAGAACCGTCTCGCTTTGCATTGATAAACCAAGGTCTGGTTCTTGGGTCGAAGAGGTCTTGTCCTGTCTCTTGTTGGCTAATGACTTGGTGTGCGCCGTCTAGAAAAGTGATTCGAGTGAGTCCATTGGTGGCGGTTTCGGTCACCATCATGGTCGCTTTGGAAGGCGCACTATGCTCTTGACGTTGTTTGTTGGTTTTTATCGGGCGGAACAGTTTGAAGTCACCATTTTCTGAGCCGTAAAACAGAGCAACTAAGCTTGGGCTCTGCTGAAAGATAAGGTCCAGAGATGAGAGCCAAGCATGGTACTCATTTTGAGTCGTGTCGTGGGTGATAAATGGGCTGACCGCCAATACGTTGAGCGCTGTGACCACGGGAGCGACCGATTGTTTAAACACTAACTCAAGCTTGTTGCTGTGTTCTTGGCTGACCTCTTCAATGGTTCCAAGAAGCAGTTGCTGAGAGTGCTTGTAACTCATTGTGATTAATACTGTTCCGACAATGCTGGTCATGACCAAAAACAGCGTCGTGATGTGAATGCTTAAGGGGTAACGTTTTTTTCTCATTCGCAATTACCAATCGATTGACTGGTTTAAGTATTGTAGAAGCTGAAAAGGTTGCAAAAAAATGACTTAACTAAAGCATCATCGGTATGCTAATTGTCACTTTGAGCTGATAGACTGATTACAGCATCAAGATAAGAGTTCGGAGTGAAGCGCAAAGATGAAATTACAAGTTGATACCCACACCCATACCTACGCCAGTGGCCACGCATACAGCACTTTAATTGAGAATGCCAAAGCAGCCAGTGAGCGAGGTCTTGCGATGTTTTGTACGACGGATCACTCAGAATCTATGCCGGGCGCGCCTCACTACTGGTTTTTCAGCAACCAGCGTATTCTTCCTCGCTTTATTGAGGGTGTCGCCATTATCCGCGGCGTTGAATCGAATATCATGAATACGGACGGTGAGATTGACGTACATCCAAGTGTAGATAAGAACCTCGATTGGGCTATTGCAAGCTTTCATGAACCTGTTTTCCGCCCTGCAGATAAAGCGGCTCATACTCTGGCGCTGATCAACGTGATTAAGGCTGACCGTATTGATGCGCTTGGGCACTTAGGCAACCCGAACTTTGACTTCGATTTTGAGGCCGTAATTGATTGTGCGGTTGAGCACAATGTTGCTATCGAGATCAATAACACCACGCTTAAAGGTAATAGCCGTATAGGCAGTGTTGAGCGATGTTATAAAATCGCCAAAATTGCCAAGGCAAAAGGAGCATACATCACAACAGGTAGTGATGCGCACTTTTGCGCGGATGTCGGGGGCCTAGACCTCGTTTCTCAACTGCTTGATGAAGTGGGTATGCCGCCAGAGCAAGTGATTACTCATTCGCCTAGCCAGTTTCTGCGCTTTTTAGCACTGCGTGGTCGCAATGAGATCCCAGAATATTCAGATCTTGTTTAAGAGAATGTCGGCGGGTTTGCATTTCGTCACAATCATTTTTTGTGTGTGCGGCATTTTTGTATAAACTAGCGCTCACAAATAAAGTCATAAGCACCGTAAACAAAAAGGTGTATCTTCAACTGGAGAAACAATGAAAACTCGCTCAATTCTTTTATCTGGCCTGATTGCGGCCTCGGTGATGTCGGCATCAGCGTTTGCAAGCGTAGACCTCAAGAAAAACATGCAAGAGATGAAGCTTGCATTCAAACAAGCTGCAGAAGCTCAAAGCATCGAAGAGATGCAAAAACCAATGGTACGTCTAGATACTTTGGTTGCTGAGTTGAAAACGGGTTCTTACCCTGCGGAGAAAGAGCAAAACTTTATGGAAGGTTTCTCTAAGATCCAAGCATCAATTGACTCGATTGAGCAGAAGCTAGAACAAGGCCAGTTCGAAGAAGCGAAGCAAGAGCTACGCACAATTGATGGCCTACGTGAGCAATACCACGAGAAGCGTAACCCAAGCATCTGGAGCAAGCTATTCGGCTAACCTTTTGATGCTCCACTCTGAGAGCATATCTTGGGTCATACAGAATTCTAAACGCCACACCGGCTTTTGTTGGTGTGGCGTTTTTATTTCGAGCTAACTGACTATGTGAATGATATCAATAATGTGCGTCAGCTTAGGTTTTTAACATAATGTTAATTAATCCGTTTAAACGCCTATTTAACTGATTCATAATGTTAGAAATTTACAAACCCTATTTATAGATTCGTACTAGATGCGTCAAACATCGTTCAATTATTCCATGTTATGGGCTACCGCTTTAAGCTGGACGCTCATTACACTGATGCCTGTTATCAATGCTCATGGTAACAGCGCGGGCGTGTGGGCGACGTTATGTACGGTTAATGGGTTTGAGCTAGTACAAGTTGAAGAAGGTGAGCCGCAAACACACAATGGTAAGCCCTGTCCTTTTAGCCACTTTTCTAGCTTCCATCATGATGAAATTCCAACTGCACTACTGACAACTCGACTGAGTTTGATTGTCTCAGACAGCTACGCTTTTTTGGCTCTAAGCGAGGCTTTTAAGAGGCACTCCCCTAGAGGCCCACCTCTCGCTATTTCCTAACCTAAATAACAACAAATAAAACAACACAGTAAAGTCAATCTGCTCACACCTTTCCTCACTTTCTGATGACCTCAGAAGGTGTTTTGGTGCGTGCAAAAGGAAATTTCAATGTCGAGAATTGAATCTCAACCTGCCACTCCGGCTCGAAGTAAAACCCTCTATTTTCTCACTTGGCGATGGCACTTCTACGCAGGCCTGTTCGTTATCCCATTTATGTTGATGCTGAGCGTAACCGGACTGGTGATGCTACTTGATGACGAGCTTGAAAGTGCACTCTATCCAGAAGCACTTATCGTTCAAAGCAGTGCCACTGATACGATGGTACCGATTAGCGACCAGTTAAATGCGGTCAAAGCGCAGTACCCTGATGGAGCTGTCTCTCAGTTCATTACCGCAAAGTCTGAAAGCTTACCAAGTCGTTTCTCGGTTAACTTGTCAGACGGCCGCTCGGTTTTCGCCACTGTCGATCCATACTCTGGGGATGTCATTGGTGAGATCCCACGCAGCGAGAGTTGGTATCAGCTCGCAAATGAAATACATGGCACCTTGCTAGTAGGGGATTGGGGCGACTATTTGATCGAGGTGGCAACGAGTCTATCTATCCTTCTTTTGGTCTCGGGTATTTATTTATGGCTACCGCGTGACAATGCTACTAAAGCTGGATTTTTAAAGATTCGTTTCTCATCTGGAACTCGTATTCTGATGCGCGATTTACACGCGAATCTTGGTGGTACTCTGTCTCTAGTTCTGCTGCTGTTCCTTCTCTCCGGTCTTGCTTGGGCTGGGTTCTGGGGTGGAAAAATGATTCAGGCTTGGAGCAGTTTTCCTGCGCAAATGTGGGATGATGTACCACTGTCGGATAAAACGCATGCTTCTCTGAACCATGGTTCTGAAGAAGAATTACCTTGGAATTTGGAGCAAACACCACTGCCCGAATCGCACGATCACTCCGCAATGACAGACGAGCATAGTCAGCATGATGTCTCTACAGAGAGCATTTCGCTTGAGGAGGTCATGCAAACTGCCTCTAGATTGGGCTTTACCTATTATCGCGTCAACTTCCCGCGCTCTGAAACAGGGGTGTACACCATCACCGCTAATACCATGGGGGGCGATATTGTCGACCCGAGAAAAGACCGAACAACTCATCTAGACCAGTACTCAGGCCGTATTCTCGGAGAGGTGACGTGGAACGATTATAACGTGATGGCAAAGACGCTCGCTGTTGGTATCTCTCTTCACCAAGGGGACATAAGCGTCGTGAACAAAATCCTAAACGTTCTGTTCTGCTTAGCCTTCATTGCAGTGTCAATCACTGGTGTGGTTATGTGGTGGGTGCGCCGTCCTGCGGGTAAAGGAAAGTTGGGAGTGCCGCCTAAGTTTGAAGACGCAGGTATTTGGAAAGCGGGCTTGGTGACTGTGGTTCTTATCTCTGTACTGTTCCCGCTAGCAGGAGCAACGATAGTCATCGCGATGTTACTTGACTGGCTGCTGTTCTCACGTGTTGAAAGATTGAAGATGGCTCTGAGCTAGATAGAACGCTGCCCCTCGATGCGTATTACTCATTGAGGGGCGGTATATCATTTCAAACGGCTATTGTCTGCTTAGTCAGTTCTACAAACCTGACAAACGTTCTCTACACGTGAAAAAGCTCTTCACGCCTGATAAAGCTCCAGAGGCAATCCGTCAGGGTCTGCGAAAAAGGTAAACTCTCGACCTGTGAACTCATCCACTCGAATGGGTTCGACTTCCACGCCTTTACTTTCTAGGTAGCTTTTCATTTGTTGAACGTCATCGACACAGAAAGCTAAATGTCTTAACCCTTGAGCTTCTGGAAAACTCGGCCTTTCGGGAGCATTTGGGAAGCTGAACAGTTCAATTTGAGCACCACTCGGCAATGCTAAGTCGAGCTTGTAAGATTGGCGTGCCTCTCGATAGTTCTCGGCAACAATTTCCAGTTTTAGAATCTCGGCATAGAAGCGCTTTGAGACTTGATAATCAGAGCAGATAATCGCCGCGTGATGGATTCCTTTCAGCACTGTTTTGTTTCTCCTGCCAGTTTGTCGCTTAAGTGTTCCATGGCGTAATCAATGAAAACGCGCAGACGCGCCGGCATATATTTCGTTTGAGCAAACTGCATTGCGATAGCGCCGTGGTAGTTACTTTTGATTGTCCAGTCATTGAGGACTTGAACGACGCTTCCTTCAGCGAGCGCATCCTGAATCACGAAGTCGTGGAAGATACCGATTCCCAATCCTTCTTGTACCCCTTTTAAACGCATTTGCGAGTGGTTAACTGCGTAGCGTCCACTGACTGATACCGTGTGGAACTCATCATCTTTAAGGAAATCCCAAATATGGTCTTTGTCGGTCTCCGCAAGGTACAGACAGTCATGTTGGCTAAGATCTGTCGGATGTGACGGCGTTCCCTTATTCGCAAGGTAATCTGGACTTGCGCACAATACGAGATTGGTTTTGCCTAACTCCTTAAGCACCAAGCTCTCATCGGGTTTATCTGTGAGACGAAACGCGATATCGATTCCCTGACGCAGAATGTCGATGTCCCCATCGGCAGCGCGCAGCTTTAGTTGAATCTCTGGGTATTGATTAAGGAAAGGGACAACAAAGGGTTGCAACACAGAGTTTAAGAAAGCCTCGGGCGCTGCCACGATCAGAGAACCAGAGGGCTCAGTGTGATCAGAGGTGGAGAGCTCAATCGCTTGTTGTGCCGCGTTAATCATGACTACGCTCTGGTCGTACACCAGTTGACCTGCCTGTGTAATGATAAGACTACGAGTAGTGCGTTCAAACAGCTTTACTGACAGGGCTTTTTCCAAACGGGTAATTAGCTTGCTCAGCGCCGATGGCGTCACACCAAGTTGTTTGGCTGCGGCGGTAAAGCTGCCCTCATTAACCACCAAAATAAAGGAGGCAAGGTCAGGAAGTAGGGCTATCAGTTTTGGGTTGATCATAACGTTAGGTACTCGGCCAGTGGGCTGATATTTCTGGAAATCGACAATCAGCATCATACGTCAAACTCCATTCAATATTAAGCGCAGTGTTTTGTGTGGCTTGTATCACGTTTTGGTGGCGGATTAAGCAGAAGATTCCGTGTTTTATAAAAACAATTACCGCCTATGTATTTATTCAATCAAATACATATACTGGCTAAATAGTCATAATTAAATCAGTTGGTTAAGGGAAAGGATATTTATGGATAGATCGGAGAGCTTATTTCAAAAGCAGCGTATAAAACGGTTTAACTTTTCAGTATGGACAGTTCTGACTGGAACGTTACTCGCCCGAACAAGCTACTTTATGGCATGGCCTTTTCTGATCGTCTTTCTCTATGAAGATTACGGTGCGTCTGCGATTGAAGTCGGCACCATGCTAGCGGTATCCGCCGTCGTTGGGGCTGGAACTGGTCTCTACTCGGGCTACCTTTCGGATAAGCTAGGGCGTAAATGGGTCATGGTGCTAGGCAGTTGGATTGCCTCGATATCCTACACCGGTATCGCACTAGCGAGTGAAGTATGGCAGTTCTATGTGCTGATCATGATGACAGGTTTGATGCGTCCAATGATTGAAGCACCAGCCAAAGCAGTAATAGGTGATAACCTCAGCGATTTGAAAGATCGTGAGTTAGCGCTAAACATTCGTTACTTCTTACTTAATTTGGGTGGCGCACTTGGTCCACTGATTGGGATCACTTTGGCGCTTGCCCAGCCACAAAACCTGTTCTTTGTTGCTGGTGGTACTTATGTCGTTTACGGTTTCTGGCTGCTATTAGGAATTGAGCGCAAAGGGACTTTTACCAAGCCAGATCCCTCTCAACTGCCTAATTTTGCCGCGACGCTTAATGTGATTCGCAAAGACAATATTTTTGTAAAACTGATGGTTGCCAACTTCATCATGATGTTTGTCTACGCGCAGGTTGAGTCGTCAATTCCTCAAGTCATCGTGCGCTCTTCCATCACTGATGCCGCGCAACTCATTGCTGGGTTAGTGTTGGTGAATACGCTGACGATTATTGTCTTCCAATTTCCAATGCTTAAATGGCTTGAGCATGTGCCGCTGTTTGTGAGAACTCGAATCGGCATGATTTTGATGGCGATTGCGCAAATTGGCTTTCTTTTTACACCAAATGATTGGCCACTAGGTTGGGGAATTGCTTGTTTTATATTAAGTTTAGGGGAAGTGATTGCTTTCCCAACCCTTAATGTACAAATCGATAGAATGGCACCGCCACATCTAAGGGGTTCTTACTTCGGTGCGGCTGCACTTTATTCTCTTGGCTTTGCTATTGCGCCACTGCTTGGTGGTGTGGTGATAGAGATGTTGAGCGCCTACTGGCTATTTGTGCTCTGCTTCATCCTATGTTTGGTGATGATTTGGTTGTACTGGTTGGCAGAGCATACCGAAGACAGTGTCGAAAGAGAGCCGATTACCCAAAGCTAGCGAGATAAGCCTTGGGTGTTAAGCGACAGATAACAACTAAGGCAACGTAAGTTATGGATAAATCGAATTTTGCACAAGAGTTAAAGTGCCTGCGTGAAGAGAAAGCTTTATCTCAGGAAGAGCTGGCCGATATTTTATCGACCTCTCATCGAGCATTTTCCGGTATTAACCAGGTGATGGTTAGTCAGTGGGAGCGTGGTAAAACGCTCCCTAGCTTCGTTCGTCGCCTAGGCATCGCCAGCTTCTTTCAGCGAGAGTATGAATTCTCGGTAGATGAGATGGTGCATGTGAAAGGTGCCTCTAAGTTGATGGACACACGCTTTAATATTGATATTGGCTACGACTATCACATTACTAGCGTTGAATCGACAGACGTCAGCGCGTTGTCTGACGAGCGTTTGAGCTCGATTAAGAACATGCATCAAAAACTTTATGGGCAAGACTTTATCAAGGTTTCGAGTCAGCTTGGGATTGAACTTGCCAACATGAAAGCACTCTGTTTCCTATATAACGGTGTCATCATTGGGCACGTTATCTATGATGGTGCTTCTAAAATGTTATGTAGTCTGGCTGCGGTCAGTGTCACTATCCGACGCAAAATCTTCGATGATCTCGCTAATCGTTTTAAAGGTACCGAGTTTCGATTCCCAACGATAGATCCGGCAATGTGCCAGTTTCTCTATGACCTCTATTTTGAACCTTACACCACAAAAATGGGTATGGTGTTCTTCAAGGCTGAGATCACCAAAGTAGTGAGTAACCCGTTTTCGCAGACCATTCAAAACAAACACGATATCTATTTCAAATACTTAAGGTATCAAGACCTTAAGCAGAAAAAGAAAAGCGTCGAGTTTGTTTTAGCTTAGTTGCTAGCATTGTTCTCATTAGAATGAACCCAATTACATGAGCAACATTAAGTCCGGTAGGGCGACAGGCTTGCTGTATAAGAAGCCTTGGTAACTATCAAAACCCAGTTGCTGCACTCGATTTCGAGTCGTGTGGTCTTCTACACCTTCAGCTACTGTCGAAATCCCTCTGTTTCGGCAGTACTCAATAACGGTTTCGATCAGCTGTGATGCTTCGCTGACAGGTTTGTTAATCAAAGAGCGATCGAATTTCACTTCATCAATACTGAGTTTTTGAATTTTGTCGATGTCTGAATAGCCGACACCAAAATCATCAACACTAAACTTTACGCCGAGTGCTTTGTAGCTCTCCATTTGAGACGCCAACGAAGAACAAAGCTCATCATTCTCACTCAACTCAAAAGTGAGCTGCTTAGCTGGAAAAGAGCTGTTCCAAAGCATCTCTCTGACTCTCGCCACATTATCTGGGTTTGCTAACACTTGTTTACTGATGTTTACTGCCAAGTTTAACGACGGAGAAACAGCACGTATCTCAGTGAGCGCTTGCTCTAACACATTAAAGAAGATGGTCTCTTCATAACCAAGCGCAAACGCGCGATCAATGAATGTACCTGGTGCGAAGATACCGTGTTCAGGGATATCCAATCGAAAAAGCGCTTCTACTCCAATTACATCTGTATTGTCAGAGCCGTCGCTAGAGTCAGTTTTTACTTTTGGCTGGTAAAAGCATGTGTGCCACTCATTGGCGAAAGCTTCCTTGATCAATTGGTCAGATAAGTTCATTGGTCAGTGCGCTCATTTGTTAAGGGAGGCGCATTGTGGGGGCATATGCGTTTAGTCACTATATCGATTTGCGGGAAAATTTTTTAATTCGACATAAATCGAACTATTAGTGTTTGTGAGTTCTTTTTCTAATCAGGTTGGACGGTGAATTGTGACTCTCTTCATAGTTAAGGTATTTGATTCGTGCCTCAGGTTCATTAATGTTTTTCCAACTAGAGGGATAATCGAGATCGAGATGTTCTACTAGAATGTAGGCATAAGTTTTACAGTGTAAATGGCGCTCACGTCACCGTTTATACTCCCCCTATAAATAAGCAGCGAATTCGCTGTGAATAATAACTAGGAAGGAATTAGACAATGTCTTCTGCATTCTACCAACAGATTGAAAAACAAATTGAAGAAGTAAAGGCTGAAGGTCTTTACAAGTCTGAGCGTGTAATCACTTCTCAGCAGCAAGCAGCTGTTAAAATTTCAACAGGCGAAGAAGTACTTAACTTCTGTGCAAACAACTACTTAGGTCTAGCTAACCACCCTGAACTTATCGAAGCTGGTAAAGCGGGTATGGATCAACACGGCTTTGGTATGGCGTCTGTACGTTTCATCTGTGGTACTCAAGACATCCACAAAGAGCTAGAAGACAAACTATCTACATTCCTTGGTAAAGAAGACACGATTCTTTACACATCTTGTTTCGATGCGAACGCAGGTCTTTTCGAAACTATCCTAGGCAAAGAAGATGCAATCATCTCTGATGCTCTAAACCATGCTTCAATCATCGATGGTGTTCGCCTATGTAAAGCAATGCGCTTCCGTTACGCGAACAACAACATGGAAGAGCTAGAGCAACAACTTATCGCGGCTAAAGAAGCAGGTGCTCGCCACACGTTAATCGTAACTGACGGCGTATTCTCTATGGACGGCGTAGTAGCAAACCTTCCAGCTATCTGTGACCTAGCAGACAAGTACGGCGCTCTAGTAATGGTTGATGATTCTCACGCAGTGGGCTTCATGGGCGAAAACGGCGCTGGTACTCACGAGTTCCACAACGTTGTTGACCGTATCGACATCATCACAGGTACGCTAGGTAAAGCAATGGGTGGCGCTTCAGGCGGTTACACGTCTGGTAAGAAAGAAGTGATCGACTGGCTACGTCAGCGTTCTCGTCCATACCTATTCTCTAACTCAGTTGCTCCAGCGATCGTTAACGCGTCTATCCGTGTTCTTGATCTTCTAAAAGAGAGCGGCGAGCTTCGCGACCGTCTATGGGAAAACGCTGCACACTTCCGTACTCGCATGGAAGATGCAGGCTTCACAATGGGTGGTGCTGACCACGCAATCATTCCAATCATGCTAGGTGATGCAAAAGTAGCGGCTGAGTTCGCTGAGCGTGCTCTAGAGAAAGGCATCTACGTTGTAGGTTTCTCTTTCCCTGTAGTACCAAAAGGCCAAGCGCGTATCCGTACTCAAATGTCTGCTGCACACTCTCGTGAACAACTAGACCGTGCTATCGATGCATTCATCGAAGTGGGTAAAGAGATGGAAATCATCTAATTCTGAGGCTTTACTCAGAATATAGATAAAAAGTTTTTTGATTCTCGCCTTACAGTTAGGCGAGATGAACTAGGTAACATTATGAAAATTAAAGCACTTTCTAAGCTTAAGCCTGAAGAAGGCATTTGGATGACCGAGGTTGAAAAACCTGAAATGGGTCATAATGATCTTCTTATCCGTATTAAGAAAACCGCAATCTGTGGTACAGACGTACACATCTACAACTGGGATGAGTGGTCACAAAACACAATTCCGGTACCTATGGTTGTAGGTCACGAATACGTGGGTGAAGTTGTTGGCATCGGCCAAGAAGTTCGTGGTTTTGAAATCGGCGATCGTGTATCGGGCGAAGGTCACATCACTTGTGGTCACTGTCGTAACTGTCGTGGCGGCCGTACTCACCTTTGTCGTAACACAACAGGTGTTGGTGTTAACCGCACTGGTGCGTTCTCTGAATACCTTGTGATTCCAGCGTTCAACGCATTTAAGATCCCAGCAGAGATCTCTGATGATCTAGCATCTATCTTCGACCCGTTCGGTAACGCGGTACACACCGCGCTTTCTTTCGACCTAGTAGGTGAAGACGTGCTAATCACTGGTGCTGGTCCAATCGGTATCATGGCTGCAGCAGTTGCTAAGCACGTAGGTGCTCGTCACGTAGTTATCACTGACGTAAACGAATACCGCCTAGATCTTGCTAAGAAGATGGGTGTAACGCGCGCTGTAAACGTGATGGAAGAGAAGCTAGAAGACGTAATGGCTGATCTAGGCATGACAGAAGGCTTCGATGTAGGCCTAGAAATGTCTGGTGTACCATCTGCATTCAACAGCATGCTAACTAACATGAACCACGGCGGTAAGATCTCTCTACTAGGTATTCCACCATCAGACATGGCAGTAGACTGGAACCAAGTAATCTTTAAAGGCTTGGTTATCAAAGGTATCTACGGTCGTGAGATGTTCGAAACTTGGTACAAGATGGCTTCTTTGATTCAATCAGGCTTAGATCTAACACCAATTATCACTCACCACTTTAAGGTTGATGACTTCCAAAAAGGCTTTGACGCTATGCGTAGCGGGCTTTCAGGTAAGGTAATCCTTGATTGGGAATAGTCTAAATTAGGCTCTGATTTGCAAAAGGCGACGATATAAATTGTCGCCTTTTTTACGTCTAAAAGCGCTAAATAACGCTCTTTTACAGTGGCTGCCGCCATTTTGTCGCCACTAATTCTCTAAAGGATTGAGATGAACAGCCTGCATCAAATGCTCTGGGGCAAAATGAGAATACGCCATTGTCTGCTCGATTTTTGTGTGACCAAGAATACGCTGCAGCACTAAGATATCCCCTTTATTCATCATAAAATGCGAAGCAAAAGTATGCCGTAGAACATGGGTCGCTTGCCCATTCGGAACCTGCTCAGGCAAGGCTCTTTTTATGTAACGCCAAGCATCTTTGTAACTGGTGTTAAATATGTCATGGTCGCTTACCGCTATGTCTAATATCTCTTGATACAAAGATGGTGAGATAGGCACACTGCGATTCCTTTTCCCTTTTGTCTCTGTGTAAGTCAATTTGAACTCGGTTATTTGAGCGCGAGTTAGAGTGAGTGCCTCACTGATTCGTGCACCAGTTGCCAAACAAATTTTCGCGATGACAATGATTTGTGGGATTGATACCTTGATAACTCGCTTGCAGTTCTGCAGTTCATCAAAGAACTCGTCGATTTGTGGCTTGGTTAGATAGGCAAGGTGCTTCTCACTGGTTTTGATCGGCTCGATTGCTTCAAGCGGGTTGGGATATTTCCACTGATTGTACTTAATCAGCTTCTTGAACATGCCCTTCAGATAAATCAGTTCATGGTTGTGTGTGGTGGGGGATATCTTGATGGATTTATTCTTGCCCCTATAGGGGACTCGAGCTGCTCGATACGCCAGGTAGTCTCGTTCTTTAAACTGGCAGGCAATTGGGTTACCTAACTCTTCAATTGTTTTGGATATGAGATCTTTGGCTTGCTTGCCTGACTTTAGAGTATGGCCATGGATGGTCCACCAACTTTCCAAAAGCTCACTCATTCTTCGGTTATCCGGTTTAATACCCATCCATGGCTTATCGTCGACTTCTTTCATTGTGTGGAGCTCAAAAGCTTTGGCTTCGCCCTTGGTTGTAAACTTCTTTCTAACTCGCTTACCTCTGCGGCCATTTGGGTAGCATTCACAGATCCAAGGTTTCGTAGAACCATCTTTAAGATTGCGCACAGACATAATTACACCTAAAATTACTGTATATAAAAACAGTATAATTCGGGGCTAAAACGTTGAACAATGTTTTATATCGGGGAAGTTGTACAAGGTTTGTAGCTTCATCGGCATTGTTACGAGAGCTCGTTGGAGTAAACATGTTTAAATCCATCCAAGTCACTAACGGGTACAGTATTTTTAAGATGAACAGTGATGGCCCTATTGGTGTAAACAAGAAAAATGATGGGACAATTTCGGCACTTTTGAAGATGGGTGGCCGCTTCAGTGCGCCGTTTGGTGGGTTCATCGAAGCCAGTAATATCATAGGCTTGAAAAAGGTGAAGTTACTGGATATCAAATATCTATGTGTAGATGAAGATGCCGAAACAATCGAGTATGTTCTACAAAATGATCATTATGTGGTGGGTACATACAAAGATGGTCGGCTGTTCATTCTTTTGTTTGACGGGAAGCCCAAGCATTACGTGATAAAGGGGTATGAACAAGACGGGAAGAACAACGTATTTGGGATCTTTTGATTACTTGATTTTGATATTACCTGGTTTTGTTTATATTACTTTCATAGCTAGTTTGTTTTGTCGCCAGTTAGCTTCTGTATCAATGGTAATTTATGACTAAGTCGGTAAAATGGGACGGTTAAGTTCTTTGTGAGTAATGTGAATGAGAGTTAAAGCGATAGATTTATTTGCCGGCGCCGGTGGTTTTACACTTTCTGCAATCGATGCAGGGGTGGAAGTGCTTGCAGCTATCGAGTTTGATAAAGCAGCTGCCAATACTTACAAGAAAAACTTTGTTGATTCTAAAGGGTTAAAAATTGACCTTCGTGCTGGCGAAGAGTGCGGTGATATCAATAATGTAGAGCCGCAAGAACTAATAGATAGTTTAGGCTTAGAACCTGGTGATTTAGATTTAATTCTTGGTGGGCCACCATGCCAAGGGTTTTCAACACATCGCATCAAAAACGCTGGTGTTAATGATCCTCGTAATGCATTGCTTCTTAGATACTTTGAGTTTGTAAATGAGTTCAAGCCTAAGGCGTTTCTAGTTGAAAACGTTTCAGGACTTTTGTGGAAACGTCACAAGCCTTTTTTAGATAAGTTCATTGCATTAGCTGAACAAGCTGGTTATGAAATCAAATTCCGCAATATAGTTAACGCTAAAGATTACGGGGTACCTCAAAACCGAAAACGCGTATTTATTTTTGGCCTTCGTAAAGATCTTGATTCAGACGATATTGTATTTCCACCGTCAAGTACTCACTTTTCTCCAACTTCAGGAGAAAAACCAGAATGGGTTGCAGCATCTTCTGTATTTGAAAAGATTCCAGAACATCTTTACCAAGTGTATTGGGAAGACTTCTTCAATAAAAAAGACAAACGCAGTAAAGATGAGGTATTTGCACTCCTTAAATCACTCCCTTATGGAGAGCAGTTAAATAAGAATGATCCTTGTAACGTTCATATGGTTCCGACTGATATGATGAAAGAGCGTTTTGCGGATACACCACTAAATGGTAGTCGTGAAGACGCAGGTGAGAAACACCGATTAAAGTGTCACTCAAATGGTTACAAAGGACACAAAGATGTCTATGGTCGGATATTTATACATACACCGAGTAACACAATGACCACTGGTTGCAACAATCCATCTAAAGGGCGTTTTGTCCACCCTTGGGAAGATCATGGTATGACATTGCGACATGCAGCCCGTTTACAGTCATTCCCTGATTGGTTCAACTTTTATGGAAGTTCTACCGAACAAGCTCGCCAAATAGGGAATGCAGTACCGCCACTGCTCGGACAGATTCTTATAAGTGATATATGCAGTAGATTGAATTGAAGAAAGTGCCTACAATGTTAGGCACTTTTTTTATATCTAACATACTGAGATCTGGTTACAAATGGCTCAAATGAATGTAAGCGCTAGAGCAGTTGACATGCTTGGTCGACAGCAAATAGCTGGTATCCCAACAGCGATACACGAATTATTCAAAAATGCGCATGATGCCTATGCCAATAATGCCGAGATTGATTACTTCCAAGACCAAAACCTCGTTACCTTGCGTGATGATGGTATTGGGATGACGGAAGAAGACTTCGTTAAGAAGTGGCTTACCATTGGTACATCGAGCAAGTTTGGTGTAAACCGTAAATCCGCCTATATTCCAGAAGGCATGGATGAGCGGCCGCTAATGGGTGAGAAAGGTATTGGCCGTTTAGCTATTGCTTCCATTGGTAGACAAGTAGTGGCATTAAGCCGTGCGGAACGCGCCGATGGAATGCACGACATGGTCGTGGCTTTAATTCACTGGAGCCAGTTTGAGATCCCAGACATCGGTATTTCAGATATCGTAATTCCTACGCGCACGTTCCCAGAAGGTAAGCTTCCGACTGCTGAAGATTTACAATCTATGGCACTAGAGCTGGTATCTCACTTAGCTAGTCTGGGTGATGCGATTCCGCTGGACTACTTCGAACTAATCAAAGCAGATACGAAGCTACTCTCGTTCTCTCCAGAAGTTTTGTTTACCAACCTACAAAATAAAACTCAGGCAGACTGGGAAAAAATACCAGAAGATTTGAAAACATCTGATACGGCTCCAAAGCTAGATGGTGTGGGTAAAGGTACTCACTTCATTATCATGCCGTGTGATGAAACATTAGCATTTGATGTAGAAGCTAACGGTAAAGGTACGACCAATTTACAAAAAATATTAGTTGGCTTTTCCAATACGTTTGGTTCCATAGCAGAAGACAGATTAAAAACAAAATTTCGCTTGTATCAAGGTGCTGCAGAAGCTGATGAACTGATTGAAGAAGGTTTTTTTACTGCAAAAGATGCAGCAGACGGTGACCATATTGTAGAAGGTGAATTTGACGCGTACGGTCAATTTAATGGCAAGGTCACAGTATATAAAGGTGAGCCTCAAGAGCACATAATCAATTGGAATGAAGGCTATGGTTCTAAAACCCGTTGCGGTCCATTCAAAATCAAGTTTACTTATCTGCAAGGCACTCCATCAGAGAGCATGGTGCCGAGTGAAAGGTATGTAGATCTACAAAACAAGCTTGCAATGTATGGTGGCCTCTACATCTATAGAGACGGAGTTAGAGTGCTACCGTATGGTACACAAGAGTTTGACTTTTTAAGGTTTGAGGAAAAACGCAGCAAAAATGCGGCACATGCATTCTTCTCGCACCGTTTGATGTTTGGTGCAATTTCGATAGCGCATGATGTAAATACGGGTTTGGAAGAAAAAGCAGGCCGTGAGGGTTTAAGAGCGAATGTAGCATATAGAGAATTTGTTAATATTCTACATCACTTCTTTGAACAGTTAGCGGCAGATTTTTTTAGAGAATCATCATCGAACGACAGGTTCACGGAGATAAAAACCAAGTTTAAAGAGATCGCTAAAAAGGAAGCTGAAGCAGCAAAACGGCGGAAAAAACAGGTTAATGCTAAGAAAGAAGTTTTCAGAGAGCAAATGCTAGACTTTTTTGATAGTTATACTGATGGTTCGTACATATCCCAAGTTGAAGCGTTGAAAAAAAGAGTTGAAGTCGACTTTGAAAAGGCAAGTGAGACTTGGATAGATAAGGAAAAATACCATTTCATCTCTAGTCTTCGTAGAGATATTACGAGTGCTTGGAAGGTGATCGATAACGACATAAAGATCACCAAACCTAAAGTGGGTTTGAGCAAGCCAGATGAGAAAAACTGGATCAGCTACTTAACCACTCGTGAAAAACTGGTTGAAGATGTCATTAACCCTGCTAAGAAAGCAATCGAGTCGAAAATATCAGAATACGTTTCATCTAATAGCTTGTCTTTCTCACTAAGGGATCGCGTGAGTGAGTTTATTGAGGAAGAAAAGAAAACGCTGACTAAGACAATTTCTGGCTATCGAGATGAGCTAAAAAGTAATGTAGGCGAAATTGATTCGGTAATCAAAGAAAAGGCGAGAAGTAAATCTGCGGAATATACCCGTTCTTTAGCTGAAGTAATGAGTGAAATTAACTCTACAGCGATCGATACGCTGTCAGAAGAAGAATCGCTAAACGTTATTTCTAACTGGGAAAAACAACTAGAAGAGATCAACGAGCAAACAGAACAATACTTCCAAAAAATGCGGGATACTGTTGAAGTCGTAATTAATGATATCAGCAACGACGAATCAAGCTCCGCTGATGTAATCGTCGCATTGGAGAGTGAGAACGAACAGGTCAAAGAATCACTCAATCAATATTATGAGTTTGCTCAACTTGGTATGTCACTAGGGATTATTCAGCACGAATTCAGTAGTACAGCACGAAACGTTCGCAACTCTATTCGCTCCCTAAAACCATGGGCGGATACAAATCCGAAGCTAAATGGATTGTACAATAACATTACCCATAGCTTCGCGCATTTAGATGGTTATCTAAAAATGTTCACACCGCTAAATCGCCGCTTATATAGAAGCAAGGTCGAATTATCGGGTAAAGAAATTGAGGCTTATCTACGAGACATCTTTGATGAGCGTTTGAAACGACACAATATTACGTTTACTGCAACTAGAGAGTTTTTGATTAAAACCACAAATGTGTTCCCATCTTCGTTCTTACCTGTGTTTATTAACGTGGTAGATAACGCGATTTATTGGCTCAACACTCAGCTTGAAAGTGAAAATGATAATAAAGAAATCAAGTTGGATGTAGATGGCGATTATCTACTAATTAGTAACAATGGCCCTGTAATACCATTGATAGACCGAAACCGGATTTTTGAATTCACTTTCTCTAGAAAGTCGAATGGTCGTGGTATGGGCCTATTTATAAGTAAAGAATCCCTAAATCATGAAGGGTTCGATATTCAGTTAGCTAGTGGAGGTGCAGATGCCACTCCATGTTTTGTAATCAGCGAAAAAAATATGGAGCAAGAGTAATGTCTGCATTTAATCAACATAGAAAAGAAATTGTAGAAGATTACCTTCAAACTGTTTTTGTCATCGATGATGGTGCAAACCTTGGAGTTAATAAAAACATTGTAAGTGAACTTTCTGACCCTGAAGAGCAACCAACAAGCCCTCTAGTTGTGAGTCAAGAAAAACCAGCAGAATCAGGTCATGAATCTGGTAGTGATAGCCATCAACTTGATCCTTTGGCTTTAACCAATGCATTTTATAAGGTTGGAATAGTACCTGGGCTGTATCAACCACAAGTTAAGGACGGCGATGACCCAGTAGAATTTGCTAAAAACATCATCAAAGTCTCAAAAAATTCTGATGTCATTATCCTAGATTGGATGCTTAAGAAGAATGCAAGTGAATACAGTAAGTCAATAGTTAAAGAAATTATTGAGAGCGATAAAGGAACTGGAGGAAGACTCAGAAGTATCTTGATATATACAGGGGAAAATACGTTAGCCGATATATGTGATGAGTTACTCGTTTACCTTGATGATACTCGCCTAAGTAAGGATGGTGATTACCGAATTATTGGAGATGGTTTAATTATAGATTTCTATTGTAAAGAGGGAGCTGGAAGCCTCGAGCGTGATAAAGCTGAGTCCGAATTACCACTACTTGTTATCGAATCATTTTCATTATTGCTAAATGGTCTAGCCCCTTCTTTTGCTGTACGTTCTGCTTCTGAGATCCGTAAAAATATAGGACGTTTAACGTCTAAATTCTCTAGTAAAGTAGATGCAGGATATTTAACTCATCGCTCTTTAATACCTTCACCTGAAGATTCAGAGCTATTTATGCTGGAGATTTTTGTCAGTCACCTCAGGAGTTTGTTAGCAATTTCAAAAGCTGATCAGGATTGTTTAGGGATCAAAGCAATTGAAAAATGGGTAGATGATTCAGAAAAGCATTTATGCAGGGAAATTGAAGCTGGAGGTGCCAAATTTTCATTTTGCAGAGCAGATCTTTTGGAAATTTTGACTAAAGGTTACGATAAAGATAATGATGACCATGGGTTAAGAAAAGTTCTCTTTTCACTAAGCGATCAGAACAATAGTGGACGCGATATTTCAAAGGGTAAGGTCAACAAGATTCTTCACAAATCAAACTTACATGAAGTCTTTTCTGTTTACGCAAAAGACTCATCACTACTAGATTCTGTTAAAGAGCTATCAGTTTTATCGCTATTTAAAAGGACTAGAACGGATATTTCGAAAGACTTTCCATACTTAACGCAAGGAACTGTTGTGTATTGTATGGGCAGTGAGGAGTATCTTTTATGTGTAACTCCTAAATGTGACACAGTGAGGCTGAATGGGAAACACAACTTTTCATTTTCACCTTTGAAGAGCTCTGCAGATGGGTT
The DNA here is from genome assembly GCF_030248625.1 of Vibrio sp. D420a. Classification (NCBI taxonomy): domain Bacteria; kingdom Pseudomonadati; phylum Pseudomonadota; class Gammaproteobacteria; order Vibrionales; family Vibrionaceae; genus Vibrio; species Vibrio sp. D420a. The sequence goes on from NZ_JAHGAN010000005.1 coordinate 209,069, forward strand.
TGATCTCGTAATACGGAATAAAAATTTGGATGGCTATCAAACTCTCGCTACAAAGAGCAAGTTTTATGATCTTACTCATATTGAGTTTTCACCACATGGAGATGGGAGAGTTCAATGCAGAGAGGATCAGGGCCGATTGATATTTGTAGCAGAGACAGGAATGAAGTATCAATGGATCGGAGATTTAGAAGAACTTCAGGCTCAAAATAGAGTTATTGAACTTGTTGGAGATCTCAGCCGAAATGGCGTGGATGAAGTCGAATGGCTTAGACAGCAATAGAGTGCAAAAGCGGCTACTAGCCGCTTTCTTTTTCTACAATACTTTCCAGTAGAATTGAAGATCTGGTTTCTCGTCCCTTCCCAAAATGTAACATCCTATGGCAGTTAGGGCAGATACCAGCACAGTTTTCCACGGTGTCTGCTCCGTCGTCTACTAGTGGGATGATGTGATGAACCTCTAAGAATGGCCTATCTTCTTCGGTCTCAAATGGTGCTTCTTGGTTACAGCATTCACATATGCCATTTGCACGGTTGAGTACCCAGGCTTTTACTTCCGGTGAACGAGCGTAACTTGTAGTGGTAGATGTACTCGTTTTCGGCTTTGCATCCCCTTTAGGTTTTGTCGGGTTTGGCTTTTTAGATGACTCCCTAACTTTAGCTTCAAAGGAAGCCTTCCCCTCAAATGGTTTGCTTTCAATAGATGCGATGAGGCTTTCAATTAGCTCTACTTGTTGAGACGTGATGTTGCGTTTAGGCTTTAAGCCAGGAACCCAAGCTCTTCCCATTAGCTCGAATACATAAGAAATGTTTTGCATTCTAAACTCGTAGGACTTAAGGCCCCTTTTATGACGGCTACTTAGCTCTCGATAGATTTGGGCTTTATTGAATTTATAGCCGTTTCTGCTGAGTTCTAGCATTTGAAGATATTCTTTGACTGAATCCTCTATTTCAGCATCAGACCAAGGGCTTCCATCCTTTAATCTTATCTCGAAGCCCAGGTTTTCAAATGTCGTAAAACAGGGGCTTTTTAAGCCTGCCGAGAAATGAGTTGAGATTACTTCAATGCCTAGTAACTTACTCATCGCTAAACCAAAGATAGCTTTAGGTGGGTAGGGCTCACCATCAACTATTAGGTCATAGGTAGTCGAGTGTGAGTAAGTGTGAACGGTACGGCCTTGCTCTAAGAAACGTTTAACTGCCTTGCGAACATCTTCTTGGGTCAATGGCTCGGCCATGGTTTTTAAACGAGCGATAGCACCGTTGTTATCAAAAGCTACGGTATGAACCAATTACTTCTTCTCCATTACCAAAGCCACACGGCCAACAACCCTTACTTCATCTTCTTCAACAGTCAGCGTTGATCCATTAAAGCTGATCGCTAGTTTCTTACCTGGTAGGCGTTGGATTTCGTTCAGAGAGAGGAGGCCGTCCATATCAACTAAGTATGTACCGTTTACAGCTTGGCGGACTTCTTTATCAATGATTGATGTGCAGTCTCCATCTCGAATAGCCATAGCGTTCGTGACTGAAATTTCATCGAGCAGCGACTTGTCGAATGTAAGTGTTCGCAATTCAGATAATTCGCCATTGAGAATTTTAAAGGAGTCAATATCAAATAAAAACTTGGTTTCTAGGCGTTTTGACTCATGCATTTGCGAACTTCTATTCGGAAATGCCTCTCCCTCACCCAACAAAAGCCATCTCAGAGATACACCAGTGTGCAAATGAGCTCTCACGGCGATCTCATGAGGGGTTAAACCACGCTTTACCCATGTAGAGATAGTAGACGTGGGTACGCCTAGCTTTTCCGAAAGCACTCGTTGACTCTTAGATTCCGTTACCTCGATCAATCGTTGGACAAAATCTTTTCCATGTAAATACGCAAAAGCGGATAATTCTTCTTGATTAGTTGGCATAAGCGATCAATAATCTTTGCTAAAGCGTAGTCAGCGGGCTGCAACTTCTGACTACTTATGTAAACATTCAATGACTTAACAGGATATCACTATGCTCTCATATCAAGTAGTCCTAAATACACCTTTCATGACGTACGACCAATATTCCCAGTTCTCTGGTATGCCAAAGCGCACCATCATGGATTGGGTTGCCGATGGTCGCTTACCTATTAAAACTAAAGCAAAAGGTAAAGAAACACCGCTAATCAACATGGTGGCTTTACTTGAGATCGCTACTCGTGAAGCAATGGAAAACTTGGGGTAGGTCATCATGCGCTTATCTTCCTTAATTCCAACCAAAGAGCATTGCCCATTTTGGCTCAACATCGTTGGTTGGGGTTTCGTTTTCGTACCGTTTTTCTTCAATTGAGTATTCGCTATGAACGAAATTGACTCAATGTGCGAATTCCGTGGCTCTAAACAAAAGGCATTTAACGAAGCGTGTTGTGCATTTGCGAACTCGGAGAACATGACCAAGTTAGCAAAAGAGGTAGGTATGAATGCAACTATGTTGCGCAACAAGCTTAACCCCGAGCAGCCGCACATTCTAACTAACGTTGAACTGGTGATGATAACCAAAGCAAGTGGCAACTACACGATTCTTAATAGCCTGTTGCTTGGCCTCGGCGTGGTGACAGCACAGATCCCTCATGATGCGAGCGAAGAAACATTCATTAAGCGTGCATTAGAAAATGCGATGCACTCGGGCGACCTTTCTCGTATGGCTTTAGAGCATGCAGGCAAAGACCGTCTTAGTCGTACTAACAAGCACATCATCATCCAAAAAGCACAAGCAGGTATCAGTAACCTTGTGCTTCTTATAAACGATATAGAGAGCCGTACAAAAGGCGTTTCCCCATTCTTAGCTATGAGTGCGGATTTGGTCGCCAATGGTTCGGCAATTCCCGGCTTAAGTTAAAGGAAAATTTTATGTCAGTTGCAACAATCGAACACTCAGACCAAGCAATACCACCTCTAGAAAACCCGTGTCCTGACTTGCCGTGTTGGTCTCTGAACCGCGAGCAAAAGGAACGAGGCCTAACGTTTTTACAGCGAACAAGAAAAGAACTTGGCGAACGTAAATTAAAGCCGCTTCGTTCACGTAGAGCAGAACTACAAGCGCAGTACGCCAATACTAATAGCAACACAGAGCGTCAGCGTCTCTCACGAGAGATTCATAGAATTGATGCCAGCGCACAGGACGTGCTCTCTCGTTGGTCTTAGCTCAGTAAAGCCGAAACAACCTAGCCATTAGGCAATTTGCCTAAACCCTGTATCCCTCTTGCGCTTTGAGAGGGAGGGTTTTTTACATCCAAAATTTGAGGAAATGATGATGAGTAACATTGAAGAACATTTGTTTAGTCAGTCTTTTAAGCAAATCGCTGAACGTTTTAATTCAAGCAACCAAGAGCAACAGCACAAGGTGTTAATTCAATTAGATGCTATCGCGAAGAAGCAAGAACCTATCGCTACCCACCGCCCGCAAGAAGAAGTACTGGCCGACATCAAAGAAGCAATGAAATGCGATCGCGCTCGTGTGTTCTTTGGTTATTCGTTTCCTAGCTGGTACCGCAACGGTTCAATTGAGCAAGTTTCACAGCTTCACCATTGGGCGAACTTAGATATGAGTAATCGTCATTTGTTTCTTGAAATGCTTGGCCTCCGTGACTTAGGTCGGTTTGATGATGAGGCACTGTATCAATTCGAACAATTTTGTTTGTCAGAAGTAGGGGCGTAAATATGAGGCAAGGAACTAACTCTAGAGAGAGGCAATTGATTGAGTATCTACGAGACCGATTGCAAGAGACGTGTGATTGTATCGAAGCGGGCTACGACATCATGCGTGAAGCTGGTGTAACAACGTCTGATTCTCAAATGACAGTGGAAGGTGCTCAACTTTTTATTGGAGAGGCTAACCAATATTTAGCGGGTCTTACAGAGGTGGAAGCATGAGTACAATCACTGTATTTCGTAAAGATTTAGAGCATGGCCTTCGTAGTGAAGGCTTTACCACTCGCAAAATCGAGCAGTTCATCCGAGTCTTCAATGATATTGATTCTAACCAAGGTGCAATACTTCAGCTCGATTCTACTCGAGCTATGTTGGTGAATGTGAATGGCACAGAACAGGGGCTGTGCCTTGAAGACTTCATAACGGCTTGGTGGGTGTTTTGGGTAGTGGTGTTCAACCAGTCAACAGATACCGCTATGCATCATCAAGCTTTAGGTGCAATTCGTGCACTCTTTTTTGTTTCTGCTTGTACCAAAAGCGTTAACCAAAACGCGACTATGCAAATGTGGTGGCGAGACTGTGAACCACTCCATGGCTATCCAACCTTGGAGGTCTCTTGATGTTGAACTATGTTGCAGTGGCACTAAACAACGGGGGCGGAGTCGTTCGCCATGATGAAACTAATGAAGTTAAGAGTGTAGTGCTTGGTGAGTTTGATTCATTAGAGCCGGCCATAGATACAGCTTGTAAGTTGTTTAACTGCCAACACGTTATGAATGGTGTGATCATCAAAGGTAACCATACCGGTGGACATATGATAATCGATACACAGGAGTTGGCTGAACTATGAGTAACTTTTTAGAAACGCCTGAAAAACAAGCTCTCGTCATCAAGATTGATGGCCGTTACTTTTCTAAGTTTGGTAAGAAAGGGCAAACCCAAACTGCTTGGTCTTTGGCTGGTGCTGAAGTGTTTTTGAATTCATTGACGCCAGTACTGCACAAGCTAGATGAGAAAGGGAAAAAGTACTCTGTAGAAAGAGTTGAGATTGTTGATTGCCTTGAGTGTTACACGGCCAAAGATGTATTTAAGCTTCGTTATCGTTTAGAACGTATGGCCGCAAACTCTCAATTTTATGATCTTACTTTATGTTTTCGGAAAGCTAAGCGAAACCTAGTTGAAGAAACTGCATTAACTGCCATGCAGATGATGAAAGCTGAGCGAAGTATTTTGAAGCGCACCGCTATGAAGATAGATAAATATATTTCGTGTTTGGAGTATGAATTGTTACCTTCAGATTGCCTTAAAGTCAGACTGTATAACTACAAAAAGCGCAAAGCCGGTGTTGCTGTATCTAGTAGTGAAGGGGTTTGATGCATGGAAATGAATGATCTCCTTTATAGTGTAGGGGCTGTGATGCCCCTCGATAAAATCCGAAGAAACAATGCCAGCTATAACGCTGGTTTTTTAGTATCCAAAATTTACACCGACCAAGAGCAAGCGCTCCTAGATTCGGGGTTAGTAAAGAAAATTCCGATTTATGACCGGGTCTTGAACCAAAAATCTAAACGAGAAGTTGAGCTTGAGAAGTCGACTGACCTTTATAAAGCGCTTAACCATCGCTCCGAACACGACCGCGAAGCGGCGGCGAGAATCGCCGAAGATAATAGGCTAGTCAAAGGGCGCAAAAGTCCGACAGAAAAATATCGCCATAGAATAGAGCGAAATCGCCGGACTCTGCGACTGCTAGACAAGGTATTGAAGCCGTCGGAAGTTTTGCAAAGCCCAGAGTCATATTTTAATCATGACTCGCTCTATGGCTCTACAGAGCGAAACATACCTGCTGTTTTGCGTGATAAGGGCAAAGTTAATCTATGTGAACCGAAAGTTATCCCTACTTCGGTGCAACTTCAGCAACGCAAGTGTTTCAATCAATATCGAATTCAGCACATTACTCAAACTCCTGCGAGTAAAGCGCCGGCTGCAAACAATGGTGATAGATATACCGATAAACTTACCAAGCGGGCGGTAACACAAATTTTTGAAAGTGCAGCGTACTCTGCTGTTTGCAACGAGGGCTTTACCACGTTCCTGACGCTCACATTTACAAAGGCTCAACGTCTAGCAATTTTTGGGGGTATGGCAGACGAATCTGAACTTGGAGGGTTGGGCGCTAGACATCCTATCCGTTATCGAAGAAACATGGTGACGTATTCAAGTAACTCAAGGGAAAAAAGAGTAGCTTTACCTGTTATGAATATTGCTGGTCCATATTCGACTGTCCCATACAAAAATCGTCCGCGAACGAAGCTAATGAACATGACCGGCGATATCGCTGGCGATTATTGCCGGTTGGAGGATAAACCAGTTAGTGAATTCACTCTTGATAAAACGAGTGAAACCTCAATGGGGAAAGAGGTTTCTCGTTTTCTTGATGCTTGCAAAAAAATGTATCAAAGAGGGTGGGTAGCCGACCACACGATACAAAATGATACCGATAGCGGGCAAAGTTACTGCGATCTGAAATTGGAGAAAGTACCAGGTCATATTGGTAAACCCAGCGATGTTGGGCCAACGATGAAGCCTTTAGATTTTCATTATATTTGGGTCGCTGAATGTCCGGCCAACGAAGATGGTGAGCCCAATCCGCATGTGCATGTACTCCTTAAATGGAATGTGGAACCTAGGTTTTTCAGTGCTTGGGCAAAACGGCTCGAAAAAATATGGGGGCATGGTTTCGCAAAACTTGAACGAATTAAGAAACCAAAAGCTGCGGGTTCTTACATTATTAAAGCTGTCGGTTATGCCGCAAAAGGCGGGGATGCTGAGCAAGGGTTGATAAAAGGTAATCGCTACAATATTTCCAAATGCACTCGAGCTCCAAAGTGGGAATGTTTGGCTTCATTTGAGGCAGGAAACATAACTGCAGTGATCAAAGAATTGGGATACAAACTGGAACAATGGAAAAAGCCTCTAAAGAGAAAGGCATCAAAGTTAATTGCTGCTAAAGCCCAAACAATTAAAGCTAAATCGATAGCAGTTCAACAAGGAAAGCCGAAAGAACTTATTGATAAGATGCAATCCAGGATAATCAGGTTAGAAAAGCAAGCTGAAAATGTTAACAAGCAGATTCGTGAACGCGGGGTTCATGTATCTTCTGGGAACCGTTTCTCGATAACGTTTGAGGGGGGAGAGTCTAGTTCTAAGGTGGATGACTTTCTATTCTGGGCCGCTGGCGCTAGAGGTTGGTCAATGGAATGCCGTGATATTGATATGAGAGAGCTTAAGGAAAAAGCAGATGCGCACTATCACAGTGTATTTACCCGGCATCAAGAACGCAGAGCGTATTGGAAAGCTGTGTTTGAAGACTCTCCACCGGTTTGGGATATAGACGAGGGCGAATACAGCTTCTTGATGGAAACGCAGAATCAATATACCGAACTATGTCTAGAAGCTATGTTGCACTAGTTAAATTGAGGGCAACATCTCTCTTCATAAAAACACTGTATAAATCCTATAAAAACTACTGTATATTCATACAGTCTTTTGGTTTGGAGTAGAGCTATGTCATTAAAAGAACAAGACATATTTTTACAAGCGATGGAATTCATTATAGATGCTGTAGCACTCAGCACTGAAGGTGAAAGCAGAGCTGAAGTAGGTATTTATTTGATGGGTTTATTGGTCGCGGACCAGAGATCTGAGTTACGACCTGAGAAGTTAGCTGCAATGAAGCAACTTATTGAGATGGCTGATGACTTAGTAGGAATTAGATTGTAATAAAAAAGGTAGTAATACTATGGGTAGCTTTAAAGTTCCTATTTTCAAGGCGTTTTTTGTAGTCGGACCATTATTTATGGGCAGTTTCTTTAGTGTTTTTAATACGGAATACTTAAAGCATATCTTGGCCTTAGGTGAGATTGAGCAAGCACTCTTCGCATCTTTTGCTTTCTGTTTTTTGGGATTTTGGTGGAGTGTAAATTGGAGGTTCTATGAACAAATTGATACGGAGACCTCAGAGGCTGAAATATTGGTCTTCGTCAGTAAGACAACTTTACCATTGATTGCTTTCAGTCAATTGTTAAATGAAGCTATTAGTTTGATCTTAAAACCCAAAGGAAATTTGACCTGGTTTGAGCATGTTGCAATGCACATGGATAGTTTTGATGTTCTAGTGTCCGGCTTATTGTGCGTGCTATCGGCAGTGGTTGTTTGGTACCACACAATACGTGAAGAGACTAAAGCTGTAGAGTTACAAGATTGAAAGCTGCTGTTTAAGCTCTTGGCGTTGTTCTGGGGCTAGTGCTTTCACCATCTCAAAAGCAAGCTGTGAAGTCGTCTTTGCAGAAGGGCTAAGAGTGTGGCTAAACGTCAGGTTCATGACGAAGGAATGGCCGCATTCTGGATCACTGCAGCTACAGTATAAGTCGTTATAACTCGCTGAAATGCGGTTTGTTTTTTGGATGCGGGCTTTCTCCCCACATTCTGGGCAAACTACTCTCATATGACACCATAAACCTATCGAAATTATAAGCTCATGGTACTAAATTAGGGTGTGGATTCATACAGTTTTGGTTTGTTACTTTATTGGGAACTACCCCTTGAATTTAGCATGAAATACCCCGTATCATATGTAGATATTAATGTATTAAGGAAAAGCAGCAGTGACACAAGACGAACTTAAGAATCAAATTTTTATGTCGGTCGCTGATCAGCATTCTAAGCATCTCCCAATGAAGTTGTCTTTGAGTTTACCTAATGAACAGAGCAAAGAAGACCTTCAGGAACTAAAAGATAAACAGCTTCTTGCATGGGACTTCAATATGAAGTCTATACCTTATATGTCCCCTGTAAGTAATCCTCAAGACATGCTGTCATGCATTGCGTACTATGGAAATGCTGAAGTAGGGTATTCTTGTATTGGGTACGCTTTGGGCTGTATTAATGAAAGTGGCACTGCTATAGAAGTTAATTTTATTGAAAAGCGGTGTGATACTGGCAGTGATTTAAAGTCAAAGTTTTTGCCTGTAGTTGTTGACGCTTTTGCATCATATGGGTTATACCTAAATCATACAGGTAACGCGAAAATTAATAAGTTCGTGTTTGTTGGACCTGTTCCTGGCGTCATACATTACTATCAAGAACAAGGCTTTGAGTACACGAACGATTATTTAGGTACTGATGCCGTAATAAAGTTTTTAGTTTAGATTGAACTTTCAACACCGTCTTGTATAATATGGCGCCATATTTGGCATAGCCTGCCAGAACAGCTGATGCTGTTACACCATGAGGTACATTATGAAAAACATTCAAGAGAAGCGCGATGAAGTAAAAAGCTTCGTTGCAAACCTGTATATGAACGGCTCAAGCCCTGCAGAACGCTTCGGAATGTCATGGTCTTCTCTAAGTAAGCTTGAAGATAATGTTCCGGAGTTGACTTGTAAAACAAACCACAACGATTGCAAGACAGCCTAGCTAGTAGAAGATTCTTGAAACCCTCCTTTATGGAGGGTTTTTTTATATCTTTAAAAAATGAATGTTTATCTAAGTATTAAATTCTTTCCGGAAACGCACTCCTCCTCCCTACCTGTGAGACTTATGATCACTTTTTTCGCAGTTTCCAAATGGCGAAATTAAAGGGTTTCAGTAAACCGCTAAACTAGCTCCTAGGCTGTAGCAAATAAGCGGGTATGCACATGTATTTTCCCTCTCAAATTTCATCATTATGAATTTGTGCAATATGAGAACTTTCTACGCAACTAAACTAAATATCCACATATCATGGAGGTTTATGATTTAATCTGGTTTCTTGTAAAAGAGCGGGTGGCGCGTCTCTGTTTGCGTTTCAAAAGAAGTTGCTAACTTAAACTAAGTTATTGTTTCTAATCGCCTTGATTGCCAGCGTTTGGTAGACTCAGCAAAAGAAAGATTCATATTTACAAAACTAATACTTCGTTGGCAGGGTTTATGAGCGAAAAAATTAACAATCTAGATCATGAGACATCGAGCACTAAGGTTGAGATCATAGAGACTAAACGCAACAGCATGATACCGATTATGTTGTTAACCTATGGTTTTCTTGGAATTGTAGGAGTTATTTGGCTCGTCTATTCAAGAAACCCAAACTCGTTTGAACTAACGGCTGATACACTCAAGATATTTAATGAATCTCTAAATGCGGGGGTATTGTTGGTGATTCCCTTCATTTTTGGAGCTTTAGGGGCTTTTACAAGAATGCTAATAGCTAGTGTTGACATGATGAAGTTGGTTCCTGTCGTTTTATCATCAGGTTTAATGGCAATGTTTTCTTGGGTTGCTATTAAGAGCCAAGTTCTACTTGCGATTCTAGCCCCACACTTGGATAAAAAAAATATCACTGAATCAATAACAAGCCAAATGGGAAGCGATTTCTATTTGATGGCAATCATTGCTGTTGTCGTTGGTATGTTTTCATCGAATATGTTTATTTTTGTTGAACAAAGGGTTACTCAGGCAACTTCACAGAAGTCAAATAGTGCCTAATGTTTCTGATTCTAGCCACCTTCCCTGGTGGCTTTTCATGTTTGTCTCTAGCACATTGTAAATCTCCAGAAACCACAACCAACCCACGGAAAACGCACTCCTCCTCCCCACCTGCGAGGTTTACGATCACTTTTTTTCGCAGTTTTCAAATGGCGAAATTAAGGGGATTCAGAAAGCCGCCAAACTAGCTCCAAGCCTTTAGCAATAAGGGGTGCTGCAATATGATTTTCCCTATCAAAATGGCTTATGAAGCGTCTAAGAGAATTTCGTAGTGCGAAGAAGTTTGAAGAAAGTTGAAATTTGAATGATCAGGTTTGATCTCTGCTTTGACTGTAAGTGATTGAAAGTCAATGATTTTAGTTTTTTATGTCATGGTTTGGGATGATCTTGAATGTAATTTGATGATCTGTTTAAGGTAGGCCTAGCCCTTATCGGCTAAGGGCTAAGTACTATTTTAAAGCATCAAACAAAATGGCAAAAAATTTCGCACCTTCTAAGCTGCTTGATTCCCTAAATCAAATTCCAAGTGCAAACTCTTAGGCACTTCGGGGTCACTGTTTACGGCATCCATAAACATTTGGCAGGCAGGAATCACCTCATTTTTGCAGTAAACGTAGTCAAACTTTATTGGGTCACCACGTGTACCGCCGTTAGGAATGATAGCGGCTAACTCGACAGGGAAACGGTGGCCGGTGATCACTTCTTGTGCTGTGACGTTTTTAATCTTCTCGTATTCATCTTTTGTCGCAATGTCGCCAACAGGAATTAGCTGAATACCTTTCTCGTTCCCGTTTGGAATGTTGATGAACATAGAGCGAAAGTTGCCAACACCACGGCTCGATGCCATTTTCTTCTTAAGGTCGTCTTCATCTTGTTTGCTAAGGTTTGGGTCCGTTGCATAGAAGATAAAGCCCATATGCAGGCCATTCTTGTAGTAGCGGCGGCGGAACGTGGTCGAATCCTTACTTAACAAAGCAGACTGAACACAGCCTAGGTAATCAGGCCCGCCATATACTTGTTGAACAGGGTCATATTGCTTGATGAAGATGATGTCTTCTTTCTTGTAGCTCTTCTGTTTGTTGTCACGCTCAAGAAAAGCAAAATTACCGTTCTTACGTTTTCGCAAATACATGCTCGGAATCGGCCACAGCCCCACAACTTCACCAAAATAGTTGCGTAATTTGAGTAGGGCGGTATCACCGAACTCTAAGAAGTCATGGACGGCTGACTGCATCTGTTGTTTCTGCATTCCGCCTTTTGTGAACCTACCTGCAATCATATTGCGTCGAGCCATCAAGATGGAGCCATGATAAGCGTTGGCACGAGTTAGCTTATTCAAGCCAGCTCTATCTAGAGGTGGTTCCCAGTAGTCGCCATCTTCGTTGTAATAGAGTTCGTTGTAGTCATAGTTGGTGAATTCACTGTCCATGATTTCAGGTTCGCCGAAGCTAAACATGAGGCTTTCATCATTGGTTTCTGTTTCTTGAGGTGCTTCAATTGTTTGTTCAGTCATTGATTAAATCTGCCAGGTTGATTTGCGTTTTGCGGTATGGTCGAGCGGTTCGTTGATACAGGCATGAGATATCGCCCAGAACGCATCGGCATGACCGACCAACTCACTGCGATCGGCTTTGAATGTCATCATGCCGCCACCATTTGTCATAGAACGCTTAATGGCCATAAACGCCGCTGGTATATCTTTGATTTCTTTGTCGAACTGAATCCGATTTCCTTCGACAATATCAATCATCTTCATCACTAAGCGGTTTTTATTTTCGTTACTGTAATGGATTGGGTGAGCTTCCCTAGGATACTTCTGGTGTATCAGGTCCCAGACCCCGCCACCGATGCCGGTTGTGTCCACGCCTAGATAGGTAACGTTGTAACGCTTCATCATCTGGTCTATCTGATTAACGTGGTATTGGAAGTTGAGGCCTTTCCAGTAGTGGCGCTCAAGTACACGGAATTTCTCTTTACCGTCGATAGGCGGCGCAATAACGATAAGGCAGGCATTATCTCGTGTTCGACTTGGGTCATAACCTAGCCATACTTCACGATTACCAAACGGTCGGCTCTCTGTCGGGATGAAATCTTGCCAGGTATTTGTATCGACCATGAGCCTTTCAAGCTGGGTGAACTTAAACACTGAGGCCGAATCATCTACGAACTCACACTTGTATAGATTACGGAAAGCATCGGGGCTGTATTCTTCTTCAAGTTCCTTTGCATCAATAAGGTGACAACCGCCTTTCACTGCATCGTGAACATCAATAATGTAGCGCCATTGTTTATCAGGGCAGACGCGGCCACCATTTCTTAGCTCTTTGTTCGATGGGAACTCAATGTTTTTTCGAGTTTCTTTTTCACCTCGCCAGGCATCACCAGTCCAAAATGGGTAAGCAGGGTGGTTCTTGCTTGATGGAGTAGAGAAATAGGTTTTTCGAAAGCGCGTTTGTGTCGCACAAGCAGAAGCAACGTCACTTAACTTTTTGAAGTCACGTATCCAAAAGTATTCATCAATGTAGACATTGCCTGAGCGGGACTGCGCAGAGTTAGCATTCGTGGATAGAAAGTGCAGTTCGGCTTTGTTACTTAGAATGATCGGGTTGCCGGTTAATTCTATTCCCCAAAACTCATGAGCTATCTTTGTGATGTAGGCTCTAAACACTTCGGCCTGAGCTCTAGTCGCAGAAACGAAGATTTGATTCTCACCTGTAAGCACAGCATCTTCGAACGCTTCGCCTGCGGTGCCGTAGGTAAAACCAATTTGTCGGCTCTTCAGAATATTGCGGGTACGGGGCATCTTAGGGTCATTCTTAATTGATCGCGCTAAACGTTGGTAATCAAACAGGCTCGCGACCCACTCTTCAAAGTCTGCGGCGTCTAGGTGTCCAATATCGTTTTTCGCCTTCTTCTTTTTACGGCGCGAATCTTTACCACTGTTATTAGAATCACGAACTGGTGCAACAGAGCTGCCAGAACTCTGAGCCCGTTGCTCTTTCATCTTAATTTCAGCGTTTGCCTTTCTTAGCTTGACGATTTGGCCTGCCAGCAGTTCAAGCTCTTTTAGTTGCTGATCACTTTTCTCATCCTTATCAATTAGAACCGCAAGTCTGCGGTTAATCATCTGCTCAGCAGAAAGCTCATCCAACAACGCCGCCCAACCAAAATCTTTAGCCCAGTTGTAGATAACTCGTGTGCTATTGAGGTTGAGCTGCTCTGCAATTTCTTTAGGAGGAATACCACGCAAGTAGAGCTTTTGCGCTGCCTCTTTTACTTCGTTTGTATATGCCATGTGCCAATCATACGCCCAGATAACCACCTAAATTGCATAGCAAAATTCGGCTCCGTTCGGATTTGGCGTATATCCGAATTGACCAGAATTGAAGTGGCTGAAAGGGCAAATTTAAAGGCGTATTGTTTGAGTCCAGAAACACCTAACTGACAAATTTTTACTAGGTACAAAACACAAATGGCAAAAATCAGTGATTGGAAAATAGTAGCGACAGAAGGGCCAACGGTTGATGGTCGTAAGATCACCCGAGAGTGGCTAACTCAGATTGCTGAAAGCTATGCAATGACTGAATACACCGCTTTGATCTGGCCTGAACATAAACGCTTTGGTGGTTACGGTAGTAACTGGGGAAAAGTGGTTGAAGTGAAAGCAGAAGAAGTGGATGGGAAAATGCGCTTGTTCGCCAAGCTTGAACCAAACCAATACTTACTTGAAGCCAACAAGCTAGAGCAAAAGCTGTTTACCTCCATCGAACCTAATCCAGATTATAAAGGGCAAGGAAAGTGCTATCTCATGGGCATAGCCGTGACCGATTCCCCAGCATCGTCTGGTACTTCAATCCTTAAGTTCTCTCGCCAAGAGGGAGAAACCACAGAGCTGCAATGTAGCCAGTTAGAAGAACTCAACCTTGATGAATATTACTCAAGAACTGATCGTTTTTTAGCAATGTGCAGTGCCTTTTTCAATTCTGGTGACAACGAACCAGACCTAACACCTGTCCCTGAACCAGAGGAAGAAGATGTGACTGAAGAACAGTTAAATGCCGCGCTGAAAAAGCATTTCGGCATCATGAAAGGCGAGCTGAAAGATGAACTAAAACAAGAGTTCAATCTTCAAGCTGAGCAGCCACCGCACGAGCTAGAAGACAAGCCTGAGCAGTTTTCAATGGAACAGTTTAGCGCTGAACTCCAAAAGCAAATTGCGCCAGTAATGGAAAAGGTCGATGGCCTGGAAACCAAGTTCGCAGAGCTAAAGCAAGAGAAGCCTGGTCAAAAGCCAGGTGAAGAAGGCAATGGCGGCGATGATGAAAAAAAATTCAATGCTAAGGACATGTATTAATGTTAAATGCCGTTTCTACTCAATGTATCAAAGAATTCTGTGATGTAACTGTTGAAGCCGCTGGGGCCGCTGTCGGTTCTAAGATGTTTAGTATCACGCCAGTTATGGAAACCAAGCTGCGTGAAGCAATGAAACATTCGCATGCTTTCCTTGGCATGATTCATACGGGCTTTGTGGAACAAATCAAAGGTCAGGTGGTTGATGTTGGTTTGGATGGTCTAGCTACTGGTCGTGCTGATGGTCGATTCAGTGTTGATGTGGACCAAGAAGGTAACACCTACGAGCTAGTCAAAACTGACTCAGGTTGTCACATCCCTTGGGAGCTGATGACCCAATGGATTAACTCTGGTAGCAAAGGTCAGTGGCTTAACCTGATGAAAAACTCTATCGCGAAACGTTTTGCGCTAGACATGTTGCGTATTGGCTTTAACGGTACAAGCATTGCGAAGGTCACAGACCCTGCTAATAACCCGCTAGGTCAAGACGTCAATAAAGGCTGGCTGAAAATCGTTAAAGAGAAAAAAGCCGCTCAAGTGATCCCAGCCGCTAAGTTAGACCCAACTGGTCAAACAGTAGGTTCCTATAAAAACCTTGATTCGCTAGTTCAAGACTTAATCAATACCACCATTGCGGAGCAATATCGCCAAGACGATGATCTTGTAGTTATTGTTGGCTCAAACTTGGTGGCTGCCGAGCAACATCGCTTATTGGAGTCGGCGGAAACACCAACAGAACACAAAGCCGCTCAATCCCTTGCTAAGACTATTGCGGGCAAGAAAGCCTATACACCGCCGTTTTTCCCTGCAAATGCGATTTGGGTAACTAACCTGAAAAACCTGCAAATTTTAACGCAAACAGGTACTCAATGGCGCAAGCAAGAGAACAACACGGACCGACTGCGTTTTGAATCCAACCATATTCGTATGGAAGGTTACGCGGTAGGTAACTTTGGAAAGTTCGCAGCGATTGAAGCTGTAGAAGTTGTTGAACCTGCGCAGGGGTAACGTATGGCAAGCCCTTTAGCAAAAGCGCGTCAGCAAATCATTGAAAAGGAAGAGCGACAACAAGGTGAAAATGTTATCGCTAACCCGAACAGCTTGCACCTGTTACTGGCAGAGCTAGAGACAGACTTGAAAGTCTTGAAGAACTTCAACCGAACAGATGAAAAGGTCGAACATAAACGTGACGTGCTCGTACCCAAGTACCGCACAGCGGTGGAAGATTATCTAGCCGGCGATGAACAGTTTGATAATCCGTTGTTTGCCCAGATGGTGATTTGGCTGTTCGACATCGAAGATCTTGATACTGCGATTGAATGGTGTGGTATTGCCATCGAACGTGGGCTGGATACGCCGGAACGATTCAAGCGTGACTTCGCTACATTCTGTGCTGATGAAGTATTGGCCTGGTCTGAGCGTATGGCTGAACAATGTCATTCCATCGAGCCTTACTTTTCTCAAGTTTTTGAAAAAGTTCGCAATGAGTGGAGCATCAACGAAAAGCCAACAGCTAAGTGGCTTAAATTCGCTGGCCTTAATCTGATTCGAAATGACAAAGGTAAGCCACACGCCGCATCAGTCGGGAATGTTGAAACCTTACAAAAGGCGAAAGTGTTCCTTGAAGAAGCTCATGAACAGTACGCAGCCATTGGTGTCGGCACAATGATCGACAATATCGACCAACGTATTCGAGCACTCGAGTCAGGCAATAACCTGTAAAGACTCCAACGCCACCGCGCCTCGGCTGACGAGGAAGAACAAGTGATTTATCACTGCGTTTATTCCGTCGACTCAGTGGCTAGAGGCGCCCTAATTAACTGCAGTAGCAAAGAGGTTGAATCATGAGCTTTGGCGGAAAAATGGATAAAACGAGTGACCAAGCCATACCTGGTGAAGGTTGGCCAAGTTTATCGACCGATGAGTTTCGCCAATTACGCCGTATTCCGCATACGTTTGATAACGACTCTATTGCTGCGGCCATCACGATTGCCGCGCTGAATATTCAACAGAAGTTAGACCGCTTGTTGGTTGATGGTATTCCGCCATCAATGAGCATCGCCAAAACCACATTGTACAAACGTGCTGTGTATGGCCGAGCTCATTCTGAATTGTTACCCGAGTTTGCGACGCAAGACAGGCGTAAAGAAGGGGACAACGCGGCGATAGATGAGCCACAACAGGCGGCCCGTTTTCTAGCTCAAAGTAATAAAGATGTCTCTCAATTGCTCGGGCGCAGTGCCAATGGTATCGATTCGATATGAGCGACACGGTTTACAACAAGACCAAGCTTGAGCATTTAACGGAATACATCGTTAGCCACCTTAATAGCAACGTACTTGATAACAAAATTGATGCTTGGCAAGAGAACGGCTCGATTGTCCCAAGTGGTGAAGACCGAGGCAACGATGGTTACATCGCGTGTTACTGGAAATACAACGCGGTGATCTCGGTAGAGGAGTTTCCTCACCGATTGTTAGACCCACGTTGTTTGTTAGCTCTGGTTGCCTGTTGGTTAAGCGACCATGAAGAAGACCGAAACGAACAGGAACTTGAAGACCCAACGCTATCGGTGGATGTGATCAGCAATGAAGTCGCTGATGTGAGCATAGAGCTTGAGCTGATGGAGCCTATCGAGTTGGTACCAGATTCAGAAGCCGGAATGATTACCTGGCGCGGAATCAAATACCGAGTTCAGGCCGTAGAGATTTACACCGCAGAAGAAGCGGAGTTGGTGAATGAAACCGACGATTAGTGCGAATAAAAGGGATGTGCTTAGCATGCAAGAAAAGCTTGCCATGTTAGCACTACCACCCAAAAAGCGAGTCTGGATACTGAAAACCCTTGGCCGATGGGAAAAGACCAATACACGCAAACGCATTCAGCAACAGAAAGATATTCATGGGCAAGCATTACAGCCCAAAAAAGGGAAGAAGCGCGGCAAAGTGATGCGCCGTATGGCGAAAGGGTTAACCCCTTATGTACGAAACGCCAACATGCTCGACCTAACTTGGAACAACAAGCTCACCGCAAGAATTGCAGCCAGGCACCACGTTGGTCAAAAACAAAAAATGACCAAGCTCCAAATGCAAAAGCGTTGGGGAGCACCAGACTATTCAGCGCCTTGCAGTAAAGGGCAAGCGCGAAAGCTAAGGGAACTGGGTTACACGGTACCGAGAAAAAGCGGCAAAGGACGGAAAAAGCCAAGCCTTCGTCTATTGATGGAAACCGTTACCCATGGGCAAGCAGGGCAAATTATCCGGGAGCTGAGCAATCAGCCCAATGTCACCGCTTGGGAAATCCCATTAGCAGAACGCCAGATATTAGGCAGTAACGAACGCGAAGTAACCCGCCAACTCATAAAGATCTTTGAGCAGGCCAAGACGCGAACATAAGCGAGGAAACAACCAATGGCAACCGGAAAGGTAGAGGTAAACAACCTCAATTTAGGGCAAGGCGGGATTCCAGAGATTGAACGCCACCTGCTCTACATCGGGCGCACCGATAAAGTTGAACTGCAAGGCAAAGTCACGCGTGTGAATAACATGACCAACCTTGATGAGGTCGTAGCCGATGACGTGCTTGGCGCTAACCTCAAAGCGGCGCAGCTCAATGGCAAACAGAACTGGACGGGAGCCGTGTTTGGTCTCGCTGAGGGTAAAACGTGGCGGGAAGCGGTTGATATTGCCAACCGCACAGACTCGTTTGAAGGGGTTTGTGTGGTGGACATCGTGACCAGCAAAGCAGACTTTCAATCGATGCAAAGTAAAGCGACTGAGCTCACCAGCAAGCTTGGCCGTTGGGTGTTCTTCTTAGCGGCGTGTCCTGGCATCGATAAGAGTAAGCAAACTTGGGCGAAATACGAAACCAGTCTATTGGCGTTAGTGAAAGATGTGTCGGCCAATATGGTGACGCCTGTGCCGATGCTTAATGGCAATAACATCGGTGTATTGGGTGGGCGCTTGAGCGATCGAGCGGTGACCGTCGCCGACAGTCCAATGCGAGTAGCTACGGGCAGCGTGTTGGGGCTTGGTGAAATGCCTATTGATAGCGCAGGTAAACCACTGGAAATGAGCACCATCGCAGTGTTAGCCGATGCGCGTTATTCACTGCCGCAATGGTATGCCGACATGGAAGGGGTGTATTGGACAGACGCGACTACGTTGGAAGCGAAGGGCGGGGACTATCAATATCTAGAATACGTTCGTCCGGTTCACAAACTGAATCGCCGCGTTCGCATCAAAGCGATCCGCCGCATTGCTGATCGCATTCTTAATTCGACACCACCAAGTATCGAGCTCAACCGCACTTACTTCAGTAAAGACATGCGCGACATGTCGAAGACTACTGAGATTGGCGGCATTCCGTTCCCTGGTGAAATCATGCCACCACGCGATGAAGATGTGTCAATTCAGTGGATGAGCAAAACCAAAGTAAACATTGGCTTAATGGTTCGTCCTCATAACTGTCCGAAACACATTGTGGTCAACATTGGGCTTGATCTCTCTAACCCTGCAGATTCGGAGGCGTAACCAATGAGCATGCGTATTTCTGGCAAGAACATGCACTTTTCAATGGGCGACTACAAGCTGAAAGCGCAAAAAGTCACCCTATCTATTACCGACAATTCAGCCGTGAATAAAACCTCTGGCGTACCAGATGGTTGGGTAGATGGCGACGTAGAAGCAAGCGGTGAAATGGAGCTCACTACTCAACAATTTAACCAGTTGAGCAAAGCAGCAAGCCAAGCGGGTTCATGGCGTGGGTTGCCTGATTTCGATGCGCTTTTCTTCGGCAAGATTGATAAAGACGAGCTGAAAGTAGAAGCCTTTGGTTGTCGAATCAAAATCTCTGATTTGCTCGATGTTGATTCTAACGGTGGCAGCGCATTGGTTCACAAACTGCCGTTTGAAGTGACAAGCCCAGACTTTGTGAAGATCAACGGCACATCATATCTGCGTTCGGACGAAACCGAAGACTTGGTGCAGTAATAAGGGGGCGTGATGTCTGATGTTATCGACCATGCCAGTGGCCTTGAAACCCAATTCACAGAAGTGGCGCTTGCCAACCAACTGGCAAGGGCTAAGCGAATTGAACTGCGGGAAAGCGCACAGGAATGCGGCGAATGTGGCGACCCAATACCCGAAGAACGCCGCCAGAAAGTACCAGGGTGCCAATATTGCACCCAGTGCCAAAGCGACATGGAGAGAATGACGCGATGAAACTAGGAAAGCTCTTTGTTGAGCATGTGATTAAGCCGGTTCTTGACCATTTAGATATGGCAACAGGCGGATACGGAAAAATGAACACGCAAGCCGCTATCAATCTGATTTTGATGATTGTGGCTCATGAGTCTGGAAAGTTGACCTACTCAAAACAGGTTCGTGGTCCTGCTCTTGGTTTTACCCAGATGGAGCCAGCGACATTCCGATGGTTGATTGAGTGGCTAGGCAAATCGCGCCCTCACTTGTTGGATGCTTTATCTATGTTTGGGCCAGTTGGTGCTGATCCTATTTGTGAAAGCGATGCGGATTATATGGTGATTTCCCCTCAGTTTGCGGTTGCTACTGCACGGTTGAACTTGATTCGGTTCCCAGAAGCTCTGCCCGAAGCGGATGATTTGGAAGGGCTTGCGCGATACGCCAAAAAGTATTGGAACACTCACGCAGGTAAGGCTACTGAAGCGGATTACCTCAACGCATACAAATCCATGGTTGGAGAAGATTAATGAGCTTTTTAACTGGAATTATCGGCAAAACCTTACTCGAAGTTTTGAAAGGCCTGTTCTTTCAAATCGGTTGGAAAATCATTCTTGAGCGCTTTGCGACTCGCTTGGTGGTGTGGGGCTTGGAAACACTAAAAGGCTTAAGCACAAATGATGTTCTTCAAGAAACTGTTGACGACATCATTGCAGCACTTCAGGGCAAACGCTTGAAGGAAATCCCACAGAAGGAATAGCGATGGACCCGACTTGGTTATCCGCACTGGTTGCCCTTGCCACCTTGTTGGTGATGTTAACTGGCGCTTTGATTGGCAAGCTGTTTTCTCTAACAAAAGAGCTTGCTGACTACAAAACACATGTGGCGGAGAACTTCGCCACTAAAGAAGAAGTTAGGGATGGCTTCGAACGACTAGAACGTCAATTAGAAACTGGACTCACTCGAATTTACGACACATTGAAGCGAGAAGCAGCATGACAAAAACCATTGTTTTAACCGTTGGTACGACAGACCTTGAATTCAACCCAACGCCAGCCGAGTACGACGACGCACAAAACACCATCTTGCAAGGTGATGCGAGCAGCGCAGCTCATAACTTCCTAATGAGTAGCGTTAGTGAAGGTTCAAAAGACGCACTGCGTGAAATTACTAAGCAGAACCCAGGCGCAGCAACGCAGATTTACGGTGCCGTTCTTAAAGAGTACGCGCCTAAGCTTTCTATTTCGGTAAAAAAATAGATGGGCTTGTCGCTGCCATTGATAGTAGCGACAGGCAAAAAATGTATGCGTGGCGGCGAAAGTGGCTACCTAATGAACCGGATACTGAACAGAACCTAGCTTATGCGATTTGGTTAGAGAAGAACCATTGGGAAAACATGCAAGCCGTTACCGCTAGCGGTGTAGCCAAAGCCTTTGGCGGTTAACCACTAAGCTTCAGTTCGCAAAGTAAGTAGAGAGTTGTTGATGTTACCAGAAGCACTCAGATTTCAAGTTGGATTAATTGACCAGATTTCAAAACCTCTGGGCAATATTCAACGACAAATGACCGATGTCACCAACACCTATCGTCAAGGTACTCATACCATGATGGCAGGTGCAGCAGGCATGGTGGGTGCAGGCTTTGCATTACAACAAGCCTTGATGCCTGCCATTGAAATGGATAGGGCATTAGGTGAGGTTAAATCTCTTGGTGTTGCTGATGAGCAGTTGAAGCAGCTAAGTGACACGGCACTTGAATTTGCCGTGGACTATGGCAAGTCAGCCGCAGATTTTGTGGCGGCTTCTTATGATATTCAATCCGCTATTTCTGGCTTAGGTGGCAATGAGCTTTCTGAGTTTACCCGTGCGTCTGGGGTGCTCGCTGCAGCGACCAAAGCAGATACTTCAACCATTACCAACTATGTCGGCACCATGTACGGCATTTTCCAGAATTCAGCCAACGAAATTGGTAAGGCGGATTGGGTAAATGTGTTGGGTGGTCAAACAGCGAAAGCGGTTCAGATGTTTAAGACCACTGGTGAGGGCATGTCATCGGCATTCACCTCTGTCGGTGCTGCGGCAACCTCTGTCGGTGTGGGCATGACTGAGCAAATGGCGATTCTTGGTACTTTGCAGTCCACCATGAGTGGTAGTGAAGCGGGTACCAAATATCGTGCTTTCTTAGCGGGTACGGCCAAGGCTCAAGAAGCCTTGAATATGCAGTTCACGAATGCTCAAGGTCAAATGCTGCCAATGGTCGATATTTTGAATCAAATCAAGGGCCGTTATGGTGAAACAATTTCGGTAGCGGAAGCGGCAGAGCTGAGTAAAGCGTTTGGTACTCAAGAAGCCACAGCCATGATCCAACTTCTGATGCAAAACACTGATGGACTCGCCACTTCAATAAATGAGCTTGGCAAAGCCAAAGGGCTTGATGTCGCTGAACAAATGGCGGGAGCCATGACCGACCAATGGGAGCGGTTAGAGCAAGGCGTTTTTGCCATAAGTGCTGCTTTCGGTTCTGCGCTTCTACCTGCCATCTTGCCTGTTGTTGGCGGTATGGCTGAAGGAGCTACCGCAATTGTTCAATGGACACAGATGTTCCCGAACATCACTAAATACATTGGCTTTGCGGCAATAGCGATTTTAGGTGCTGCAGCAGCAGGCGGTGCATTTACCTTGATGATGGGTGTGGGTAAGCAAGCAATGGCAACTTACATGCTCACCATGAAGATGTTCACGGGTGTAAGTTTCTTATTTACTAAGGGCATGGCAGCACTACGTGTGGCCGTGTTAGCAGCCAACATTGCGCTAGCTGCTAACCCAATCATTTTGGTCGTTGGTGCAGTGGTAGCGGCAATCGCAGCAGTAGGGGCATTGATTTACTACTGGGATGATCTCAAAGCTTCATTTGGTGACACAACGTGGTTCCAGGTACTTGAAGGAGCAATCACGTTAATCACCCTGCCATTTAAGGCCATGTTCGAGTTTGTTAAAGCTGGTTGGCAGTGGGTGATGAGCGGCTTTACCGATACCAGTGGCTTTGCCTTCATTGGGCAAGTGGTGTCGTGGTTGAAAGGCGGGTTTGAGAGCCTAGTGTTGGGTTGGCACCTGTTTACAGCGGAAATGGCTGATACATGGTGGTTTACCGCAATTTCTGGTGCGGTAGAACTAGTGACATTGCCATTTCAAACCCTATTCAACTTCCTATCGGCAGGTTGGCAATGGGTAATGAGTGGTTTTACCGATACTAGTGGCTTTGCCTTTATTGGGCAAATGGCCGACTCGATGCGAAACATCTTTGGGAGCGTATTTAGTTGGTTTACTGACAAGTTGGCAGACATCTGGGAAACAATGAAAGGGCTGATTGACTGGATACCAGGTTTCGGCAGTGACGATAAAACGGCTCCGATTCAATCTGAGTCAGTAAAACGTGCAACACCTCAAGCACAAATTCAGCCAGGTGGCGCGGCCAAGAGTATTGCTAGCTACCAAACGAGCTCAACCAATTACGGTGGTGTGGCAATTTATCCAACGTACATGAATAGCCCACAAGACATGGCAAGTGAATTAGAAATGGCGGCAGGCTAATGGCAGATTTTAAATACCAAGATTTGCTCATTGAAAACGGTGACGTGGCGCTTGATGCAGGTCGTAACCCTGTATTGATTCAAGACAGAGCAGTGATCGCCCAAGACATTAAACACGCCATTATCGAGAGTAACTTGGCCGTGTACCTGATTGCAGAGCGCAGCCCGTCGAAAAAGGCGGATGCTCGGACACAACTAGAACTCTTGGTTGAAGAAGATGTGCGGCTGGTACCAGGTACAGTGCGTATTGACGAAGTTAATGATGGCTTAATTTACATTTTTGCAGAAACCCTTGAGTTTGGCGAAGTAAGCACAGAGGTGAACCTTGACTGATATACCTAAACCAGATTTTACCGAACTTGCTAAAAAAGCAGGCTTACCTCTTGATGAAGACCAATGGAAAGCAGTGCTGAAGGAGGAAGCGGAGAAGCAAGGTAGCATTATTGCTAACGACTCCAAGTACTCACCGTTTTGGCGTTTGATTGAAACCATGGTGATCAGCCCAACAGTGTGGCTTATCAATACGTTTTTGGTTGGGTATGTTCTGCCGAATATGTTTGTTGCTACGGCAGTGGGGAAATGGCTCGACTTATGGGCTTGGCAGTTCAACGTACAACGCAAACCTGCAACGAAAGCATTAGGGCAAATAGTGTTTCATCGAGCTGCATCAAAGGGACCGGCTATTGTCGTACCTAAAGGGACATATATTCAAACTGACCCTATTAACGGCACGGTTTATCGAGTGGTGTTAAAAGAAGATACCACGCTGCCTGAAAATGAGCTGTCGGTTATTGGCGAAGTGGAAGCAGAGCATGAAGGTGCGGCCTATAACCTTGGTGAGGGCTACTACCACATTTTTGCTACTGCAGTACCAGGTATCGGACAAGTAGTTAACTCAGCTGATTGGCTTATTGAAGCCGGAGCCGACGAAGAGAGTGATGATCAGCTTCGAGTTCGTATCCGCAACCAGTTCAGCGGTGTGGCGAAGTGGCATATAGACGCAGCTTATCGTTCATTACTCATGCTACGAGCGGGTATCAACAGTGAAAATGTTTACTTCGAGCATAACGCCCCACGCGGTGCGGGTTCAGCCAATGCATTCATTTTATTGGACTCGGGCGAACCTTCTTCTCAAATGCTCAGTGACTTAAACAATCATATAAATCGTGATGGCAACCATGGTCATGGTGATGACCTTCTTGTGTATGCGATGCCAGGTAACTTGATTGATGTGACATGTAAAGCGTGGGTTGGGCGAGTGCTCACAGGGGCTGAAAGGCAAGACTTAGAAACGGATATCGGTCTATTCATTGGTTCAGCATTTAGGCAGAACACGGACTACAAGGCGACAAAAACGAAACCATCATCGCGCTTTAGTTTTTCAAGATTGGCGCAAGAGCTTCACGGCCAGTTCCCTGAACTTGAGTCGATTGAGTTTGATAATGCTGATATTGCCAATGGTATGGAAGTACCTCGCATTAATAGCTTGGGGGTGACCATTGCAACTGCCTGAATTTAAGCTAAAGCACTGGATGGGCAAAGGGGAAATCCTCAAATTAGCTAACGCCCTTCTTGGATACTGGGATGCAATCAAAGCCGTGTTGGAGTGGCCGCTGCAGCAATTAGATCCGATGGTGGCACCCATTGAGTTTGTGGACTTGATTGCTTGGCAACGAGACATCGAGCGACTACCTGAAGAGCCAGAAGAGATTTATCGCATACGGGTGAACTTTGCTTATTCCTTTGCAGCAGGTGGCGGCTCAGAAGTGGGTTGGGAAGATATGTTTGCCAAACTCGGTTATCCACATATCAAAATTGACGAAAGGCTGAACTATTACCCTTGGGATATCGTGAGCGTCAAAGTGAATGATGGGGACATTAACGATGTACCTGGTTTGATGGACGCCATTGTAAGGCAATATGGGCGAACATGCCGACGTTACAGCTTTGATGTGACTACTACCGCTAATTTTTATATTTCGGTCGCTGAGTTCAGCCATACCCATGAAACCTACTCAGCTTCAATAGGATAAGAATATGGCAGTTATTACTATCGCGGGCGAACAGCTTATTGCACAAAAGCAGCAAGCGGAAGAGTCACTAGAAATTGCAGAGTTTGTTTTGGCTTACGTGCCAGATGTTGATCCTTCAGTGCCGCCAGAAAGAAATCAGTCGTTGCCACTAAGCAACCAAATTCGACTAAGAATGGCGCCAACTCGAAGTGCCTATGTAAATTCGAATGAAGTGGTTTACTCACTCATTTTGGATAACACAGTGGGAAACTTTGATTTCAATTGGCTTGGGTTAGTCAGTGAAGAAGGCGTGTTGGTGTCTGCTAACCACATGGTGGTTCAGTCTAAGCGTAAGAATAACGAATTGACGGGTGAAGAAGGGAACAACTTAACGCGTAACTTCTTGCTCAAGTTCTCGGGCGCACAAGCAATCACAAATATCACTGTGCCTGCCGAAACATGGCAATTCAATTATTCAGACAAAATTAATTACTTTGACACGATGGTGGTGTCGTTAGCAGCAAATCACTTTGCTTCTCAAAAACACATCATCGAGCTTTATCACAAGAATATTCAAATCACTGAACGATTGAATGCACTGGAGAAACTAAATGGTTAATCAAACTATTGAGAAGCTATTGCAGGAAGCTATAGACCAGTCGATAGCCCAAACGCAAGAAAGCCGAGAATTGGCAGATGATGTTTCAGGGCTAATTGGAGATATCCGCAATGAAGTTGCATTGGCTGTTCAACGAACAGATGAGGCAATAGGCCGCGTTGATGTTGCGATTCCTACCGCTGTAGATGATGAGCTTAATCAACATCTATATTTGGATACGGTTAATGGTGATGATGGCACAGCAACGGGCAGTAGTTTACGGCCGTATAAAACTCTGAAAGCATTAGTTGATTCCGCACCAGTAGGGGCTTGTATTTGTGTTAGAGGTAGCAGTAATCAAGTAATTGATATTGATGATAATATTGTATTGCTGAACAAGCACTTAACATTTTTCTTGCAAGATACTACATACAACTTCAACGCAAGAATTATACCTATTGTGAGTTCCATTAAGTTCAGTTATGCCAGTACATACAATCAATTTGTTGAGACCGCATTTTCACCGACTAACAGCATCATCAACATGAATGGTGGAATGATTACACCAACTGGCGCAGCTAAGTATTTAATTAAAGTACATTATCTTGGCTCATCTGTTACTGAGCCGGGTGGGCTATATAACCAAGTTAACTTTGGTGGATTGACGGTAGCGGATACGGCAAGTAGCTATGATTTGATATCACCGACTTACTATAAATCTTTAATGGCTGTGGTGACATATCAATTGACATTAGGTGCAAACGTACGCTTGTTTGACCCCCTTTATGAAACAATGCAATTCGGAGCTAAAGGCTCGTATATGATTGGGTGCTAATAATGGATATCAGTTTTAAATACCAAGGTAAGCAATATCTAAATTTTGAAACAACGAGTGATGCTTGGAAGGCGTTAGATATTTCAGAGCAGGACAAAGCCGCTATTATTCATCAAGCGCAATATGATGAAGCGGTTAGCCTTCGCATGAAAGCTTATGCCGCAGAGTCTGACCCACTTCGTAACGAATGGAAGTACGAAGAGGAGACGGGCAATCTAGATGCTGACCAATACAAGCAAAGGTGGTTGGATAAGGTTGTAGAAATAAAAGAGCGAATTCCTCTACCTGAATCAGTTGGGTGATCATAATGCTAACTCTCGACGGCTCACAACTTCCGTTAAAGAACTTACGCATTAGCGTTCGTCAACAGTTAGCCGGACAAGATATGTCCGGTCAAACTTCGGCTACTGACCAAGCAGAAACAGGTACTAAGGGCAAGATTCTAACTATAAAAGGTGTGATCCCATTCAGTAAGAAACAACTTCTCACTAACTTGTTTAGTATGGCCGAAGCGTTAGAAAGTGGCTCTCGCCATATCTACCGTATCAGTAATAAAACAGCAGAAGCTTTGAAAATTCGCCAAGTGAAATTCCAAGGTGTAGTTCGTGCTGATGAGCAAGATTCTCATAGACAATGGAGCGTTTCATTTGAGCTAGTTGAGTACTTATCGGTACCCGAACGAGTCGAGCAACGCCAACCGGATGAGCCTGCAGCACAACAAAAAGTGCAAGGTGTAAGTACTCCAATTGAAACGGGACAGACCGAGGATGCGCCGCCAGATACTGAAGTCGAATTAACTGGTGTGATGAAGGTGCTAAAAGCTGTCGACAATGCTTTGGGCTAATGGTGATTTATGACGACAACCAACAAGTTCCTTTGCCGTGCTTATTTGGGTAAAGATAAAGCCAAGGTGAAAAGCCATCGCATTGTCTTTAGCGAAAACACTCCAGGTCGTTGTGAGCTTGCCATTGAAGGTAACCCCGAACTTAATACCATCATTGCGGTAGATTTAGGTTGGGGCAGTGATATCAGCCGCGTCTTTCTCGGTTATATTGAGCGAGTACAACCTGCAGAAAAAGGCTGGTCAAAAGTGTTTTGCCGCGAATTAGCGGCAATACTTTATAAGCCACTCAATATCATCATGCGTCACCCGACACTTATGCAGCTTCTTAGCGAAGTGACTAATAGAACGGGACTTCAATTTGTGGTACCAGAGAAAGCCTACAGCAAAACAGCCATACCTTGTTTTTATAGCGATGGTAACGGCTATCGAGTTATGGACGAACTAGCTCAAGCGTTCAGCATTGATGGCTTGTTCTGGCAGCAACAGGGCAACGGACAAATTTACGTAGGCAGTTGGAAAGATTCATTCTGGGCAGATAAGGCTGTCACCATACCTAATGAGCTAATGACAAACCACACAGCCAACAAGTCAGTAAAGATACCGGCTATTCCAAAACTAAAGCCAGGTGTTGTCGTGAATGGACTCCGATTAATTGGTGTAGAGTTTGAAGGAACGGAGGCAAAGCTAACATGGATGTGAATGTTATTAAGCGCATTATCTTTAGGTTGTTTCCAGAGTTCACAGGCCAGTGGCATTTGCCAAGATGGGGAAAGGTGGTTGCATTGCCAGAACTACCAGAAGAGGGTGAATTGTCTGATCGCTTTTATCCTCACTATGCAGTCGATGTTCAGCTACTCGATGAAAAAGGCATGGAATACGAAGATAAACCACCACTGCAGGCGGTACCACTTCCGGTTCCAGGTCTTGGTGATCATGCTGGTCGATTAGAGCCACCTGCTATTGGCAGCATTGTAGAGTTAGGTTTTATGTTTGGACAACCAGACAAGCCTTTTATTCGTTGCGTTCTACCACTTGGCTTCAAGCTACCAGGTATCAAAGAAGGTGAAAGCCGATACCAACAACGGCAAGGCGTTTACCAATTGGTAGACCAAGATGGAAACTTTGAGCGAAAGACAGATAAAGACGATAAATTGGAATGCCTTAACCAACGAATTAAAGTACTGGAAAATCGTTTAGCTGAAATTGAAGGTGACCACACGGAAACCGTCAAGGGTAATAAGACAACCACGGCTAAAAATATCACCGAGAATGCAGAGTCGATAAAGATGAATGGTGGTAAAGGAGTTTGCACAGGTGCAAGCATTTGCCCATTCATGGGTAAACCGCATGTAGATGTATCAACCTCAGTATTTGCAGGGAAGTCGTAATGGCATTAACTAAACCATCGTTAAGACAAAAACTAGAAACAGAGTTGAAAGCGCAAGGTTTCGTTCTAGATGGCGAGTTCGCCATGGCAGGGAAGTTCGCAGAAGCTATCGCAAATGCAGTGGTAGACGAAATCACCCAGAACGCAGAGGTTGAAGTAACAAACGGCAGCTCTGTTGGTTTATACAAAGTAAAATGAAACACGTTTAGTGTAGGCCAACTAGTTGAGCAGGACTGAGATTTGAGTCGATGATTGGCAAAATAGCTGATCTTTAAGAACTTTTCTCTTGGCGCAGGATAGCTTATGATAGGCATAGCCTTAAGCCATGGATTTGTGCTTTCTAATGAACCTCGGGTGACTTCTAGGATGTCTTTCATATCTGTTATTTTTCTTATATTTTTGCCGATAGTTTTCTTCCTCTATTTTTTTTCCCCTAATAGATTCAAACCTTGGATTATCCTTTTGGCTAGTTATAGTTTTTATGCTTACTGGGACTGGCGCTATACACCTTTGATGTTTTTCTCTTCAATAGTAGATTATTACTGCGGGAAATTGATGTGGAGAGAACGAGACCGAGGAAGAAGAAAAGTATACCTGTATATCAGTCTATTAGTTAATCTAGGTATACTTGTTTCGTTTAAGTATTGGAATTTTATTGGCTCTAATATGAACGATATACTGGGATCTGACTTTCAAGCTCACAATCTACTCTTACCACTAGGTATTTCTTTTTATACATTACAGTCGTTGAGTTATACGTTTGATGTTTATCTAGGTAAAGTAAAGCCTGAAGATAAACTTAGCAATTTTTGCTTATTTGTCAGCTTTTTCCCTCAATTGGTGGCTGGGCCTATTGAGCGAAGTAGGAATTTAATTCCTCAATTAAAATCTTTGTCCTCCCCAAGTGAAAACCAATTCTTCAATGGTTTTTTTCTTATATTATGGGGGGTGTTTTTGAAGGTTGTAATAGCAGATAATTTAACTGGCATTATAACATCTGTTTACTTCAATGATGTCGTATTTCCTTTTTGGTTATATTGGATAGTTGGATCTTTGACATTAATAAAAATCTATTGTGATTTTATGGCATACTCTGAGATAGCGCGTGGTGTAGCTAAGCTATTTGGCGTCGAGATTACGGTGAACTTTAGAAGGCCGTTGTTTGCAAAAACGTTAAAGGAATTTTGGCAAAGATGGCACATATCATTGACGCGTTGGATAGGTGATTATGTATTTAAGCCGTTGGCTTTGAGAAATAAAAGTGACGGCGCTAGGAACTTGATTACAGTGTTTACATTGCTATTGATAGGCTTTTGGCATGGGGCAAGTTGGAACTTTATAATATTTGGATTGATTCAAGGTATCATAATCGTATCTTGGAACCCGATTTCAAACTTCTTTACGAGTAACATATTTTTCATTAATAGATATAAAAAAATAATCGGCATGAGCATGGTTTTTGTTTGCATGTCTTTTTCTTCAACGATTTTCTATGTGTCAGATATGGAAGTGTTGCTAAGAGTAATGGAAAGAATGTTTGATCTAACAACTATTTCCAAACAAGGGGGGTTAAGTGTTATACATGGGAAGATTGATTTAATTTTTGCATTAATTGGAGCGTTTGTTTTAGGCCAATTTAGCTATTGGGCTGAATTCAAGAAAGTATCAGTCGTAGATGTGCTGGTAGAGAGTCATCCAATTTACTATTGGATGGCTTCGATGTTGCTTTTGTTTACAATGATGTTTTTTGGGAGTTTCTCTAGTGAAGTCTTTATCTACTTTGCCTTTTAGTAAGCTACTTGTTTTTATTTTTTTTCTAGCGATTTCGATTTTAATTGTAAGTGGTGTTTTGCAATGGATCGGTAGTCGAATAAACTTAGGTCAGTACGATGTAGCATTGAGGTATAAAAATAAAATCGATTATTATGAGAATTTTAAAGGTGATTTTGAAGTTATTGTAGCTGGTTCGTCTCATGCCAAAAGTATACACATTGAAAGCTTAGGGAGGAAAGGGATCAACTTTTATGATGGCGGCGGTGATATAGAAGAAGCTAACTTTAAACTATCTAGAATCATCCCGGACGCTGAAAGTGTTAAATTTGTTATTTACCCTTTATCTCCAGGAGGTCTTCTAATTAATCGAAGTTCATATGGTATTGACAAGTCGAGAGTTAAATTGATGTTATCAAACTCACCGTTACTATACTTGGATTATCTTGTTTATCCAATAGAACTTGTGTCAAATTATCTTGATTATGCATTTCCTGTAAGAGACTCAAAAAGTTTCGCAACTGACAATTTGATTACATTACTCACCACGTTCCGTTGGGATGAAAATAGTAGAAGGAAAATACACCCCAACGACTGCTTTATCATTGATAGTGATTCCTTCCAATCGAGGTCAGAAGATGGAATCATACATGGCTATTCAAGGAACTTAATGAAGCCTAAATGTATACCTGAATATGCTGAGCAGACTGTTGCTGCACATATTAAAATGATGAATAATAGTTTAAGTGCTGATTCAAATGTTAGACAGAAGAATATGAGAAGGGTTGTAGATATTGCTAATTCTTTGTCAAAGCGGAGAGGAAAGCTAATCCTGTTTATGCCACCGTTTACACGAGAATATTACGAGTCACCAGAAATCCAGTCACTCGTTCCCGCCCATTTATCTGATATGAATGAGTTAGCGAAGCATCCGGCAATAGAGTTTTATGACTATCATGATTTCTTCTTTGAGAAGTTGGATCAAGGAGAGAACAAGTATTTCTTTGATGACGACCATCTTGCATTACCCGGAGCTATTGAATTTTCTAGATCGCTGAAAGTACAGTTGGATAAAGTAGCATTGAACCTATAGATAATGTAAGTGGCGACAGAAATGGCGACATTCATTGAAAAACTACGTAAATAAGAGGGCTGAATTGCCATTTTTAACTGTTTTAATATACATGATTTTACTTTTTAGTAATTGAAATAAAAGGATAATTCGATTTTTTGTTGTAGTTCTATGGCATATTTTCTTACAGTGCTTACTTGTTTGTAGGCGCTAAATAGGAAGAAAGGTGGGAAAGACACCTACTATTGAAGTGGGGGAGTCATAACAACGACTGAAACTGTCGCCACTTTGTCGCCATAAACTTTATATATTTTAATTAAGCCGTTGTTTTGTAAGGTTTAATTGTTGGTTTGTACATAATGGCTTCTTTGATTCAATCAGGCTTAGATCTAACACCAATCATTACTCACCACTACAAAGTGGACGACTTCCAAGCTGGCTTCGACATGATGCGCTCTGGTATGTCTGGTAAAGTAATCCTAGATTGGGAATAAGCTAATAAGGTAACTCCTTAGCTAATACCAACATGAAAAATGCCCCAAAGAAATTTGGGGCATTTTTGTATGGGTCGTTCAGATTACTTATCAACATCCCCGAGTACACCTTCGTGGGACAGGTCACCTGATAGTTCGGCTTGTATCTCTGCTAAGCTCTCTTCTTCCGAAGCGACGATCTTTCCTGTTATCGCATCGACTTCAACTTCATAGGCTTTATCGCCGTGTCTGACAAATACGTCCCACTGGTTATCAGGTTCGTCGTGTCGAATTCCCAACACTTCTACCCCTACAGATTCTAGAGCGGCTTCAATGGCTTCTGCTTTACTGATGATATTCGCCTCAGAGGCGGCATAACTCGGAATGCTTGCTATGCCGAGTGCTGTAATGGCTGCGCATATAACGAAATTCTTCATAGGTCTCTCCATTCACTAAACGTGCTTTGTGCTTTAAACCTAGTACGGAGTGTATGACTCATCAACGATGCGTAATGGTCTCTCTTGTTGGTTTTAGAATGAGACTTCTAATGCAAGTCATGTCTATTTGTACCAGTAGCATCAATACTGCACCTGAGCGTGTGAACAAAATGTAAACACTTTCAGGTGACTCTACCTAGTAGAAAACAAAAATCCGACACTGGTCGCCCAATATCGGATTTTTAGATGCGTAGGTGGGGTAGATTAGCCCGCAGCCGCCTGCATGATGAGACCGCAGATGTATGCGCCGTAAGTACCCAGTGCGTAACCTAGAACGGCCATAAGGATACCCACAGGTGCTAGAGCAGGATGGAAGGCTGCCGCAACCACTGGAGCAGAGGCTGCACCACCAACGTTAGCTTGGCTACCTACTGCCATGAAGAACAGCGGTGCACGAATGAGCTTAGCCATCACAATCATTAAGATTGCGTGGATAGACAACCAAGTAATACCAATGAAGAAGTAACCTGGGTTATCGAAGATTGCAGTTACGTCCATTTGCATACCGATGGTTGCAACCAGAATGTAGATAAATGCAGAACCAATTTTAGAGGCGCCAGTGTGCTCTAGGCTGCGTGTCGACTTAAAGCACGAAGCAATCAGTGCAAATGTTGTCACCATTACGATGAGCCAGAAGAAGCCAGAAGTTAGGCTGTATTTTGCAAGCTCAGGTGCATTGGTTGAGATCCATGGTGCAATGATGTCACTGAAGAAGTGCGCAAGACCAGTTAAACCAAAGGCGATCGCTGCGATTTTCATTAGATCGGTCGTTGTTGTAGGACGCGCGTTCTCTTCTTGGTATTTAGATACCGTCTCTTTTAGCTCTTCGATAGATGATGTATCGGCTTTCAACCATGCGTCAATTTTCTTCTGACGGCCAGCCATAATCAGAAGCACTGCCATCCAGATGTTGGCACAGATTACATCAACGGTAATCATTGCAGAGAACAGCTGGTCGTCTACATCAAATACTTCTTTCATTGCTGCTTGGTTAGCACCACCACCAATCCAAGAGCCGGCTACAGTTGTGAGGCCACGCCAAACGTCACCAGATACAAGGTCAGGGTTAACCTGGTCGATGATAAGAATTGCAGCAGGGCCACCAATGATGATACCGAGCGTACCAGTAAGGAACATGATCACTGCTTTTGAGCCAAGACCGAAGATCTTACGAAGGTCTGCTGAGATAATCAGAAGTACCAGTGCGCTTGGAAGTAGGTATCGGCTGGCAACAAAGTATAGCTTTGAGTTAGAAGCGTCGATGATGCCAAAACTGTTAAGTAGTGAAGGTACGAAGTAACAGAGCAATAGACCCGGAACGAACGAGTAGAATTTTTTAAGTGCGCTATTTTGGCTACTTTCCGTGATAAATACACCGCCAAGAATAACGGCTAACAGGCCCATTATTACTGCATCATTAGTAATCATTATTATTTTCCTCCTTTAGGTGATGGCAAACGCCTCACTTTTTGAAGTGCAGGACTATACCTATAAGCCGTATTCGTTACAAATTGTAACAATAGAAATGATTTGAAATATTTTTGTTAAATTTAATGGGTTTTACGTGTGACTTTGCTGGTTAAATAATTGGTTGGATGAATATTTATTTATGGTTAATTATTTATGCATAAAGGTGTATGCAATGTTATTCAAAGCCAGTGAAATGGACGTTTAAGTGTGATGTATTCGGATTGTGTTCGGTAGGGTTGAGAAGGGGACGTATAAAATCTCTAAAGAGAATGCCCTGCGATATGTTTCATAAATGTAAACGGGTGCATAAAAATACGAATTTCGTTCGAAATGGAAAATCAAATATAGATCACATAAATGCAGCTGTGATAGCCGAACTTGATAGGCTTTTATCTCCCGAACGGACGTTATTTGGCGTTTCCCCAGTGCTGAAATCGAAAAAACGCGGCTTATTTAGCCGCGTTTGGGTGTGAGGTCGTGATGACTTACGCTTCTTCTTCCTCAAAGTCGTCAGCGTAACCTTTCGGTGGTGGCGTCCAACCACGCTCCGAGCGGGTATGCTTGTCTGAACGGTCTTTCTTCATGTCTTCTTTCATCGCTTCTTCTAGATGAATGAAGATTTGACGATAGTTGTTGTCGTAACGAGGGTTATCTTCAGCCGCAGCCCAAGCTTTATATAGCTTTTCTGACTTACGATTTTCAACACGCATATAAGTCGACTTTTGCTGTTCAACAAAGAATGGATGGTGACCCAGTGAGCGAAGCGCCTCTGCACCCATTTCCAATGCTGAATGATACGTCTCTGACTCAATAAAGTCGGCACCCACTTCTCTTAAACGGTAGCTGTGTCCACGGTCGAAGGCACGAGCCAATATTTTCACTTTCGGATAAGTGTGTTTCACGTATTTCACCAGCTCGACACTCGCATCTTGATTATCGATGGCTACAACGAATAATGCCGCATCTTCGATTCCTGCTGTGTGCAGTAGGTCTGGTCGAGTCGCATCACCAAAGTATGATTTGATGTTGATTGAGCGAAGTACATCGACTTGGTTGGCTTGGTGATCGAGTACCACCGTGTTTACGCCGTTAGATACCAATAGACGGTTAACGATTTGGCCGAAACGACCAATACCCGCGATGATCACAGTGCCTTTCTCTTCTATAGTGTCTTCTTCTCTATCGTTAGATTTCTGTTCATAACGAGGAAGGATCACTTTATCGAACAAGATGAAGAGACCCGGAGTTAGGAACATCGACAAGGCGACAACAAGAGACAGAGTTTGAACGATATCAGATGGCAATACATGGTTTTGAGCAGAGAAGCTCAATAGTACAAAGCCGAACTCACCAGCTTGCGCCAAGCTCAGTGTAAATAGCCAGCGGTCGCTGTTCTTGATCTTGAAGATCAATGCCAAGGTAAATAGCACAGCTGCTTTTAATAGCATGACACCCAGAGTCAGTCCGATGATTAGGATGAAATCATTGAACAGTACATCGAAGTTGATTCCCGCACCTACCGTAATAAAGAACAGGCCAAGCAGTAGTCCTTTGAACGGGTCGATATTGGATTCCAGCTCATGGCGAAATTCACTGTTGGCAAGTACCACGCCTGCGAGGAAAGTACCTAGCGCTGGAGACAGGCCAACTAGGCTCATTAATGCTGCGATACCAATAACCAACATGAGTGCGGTTGCTGTAAAGATTTCACGCAATCCTGAGCTTGCTACAAAACGGAAGAGTGGACGACTTAAGAAGTGACCACCCACAACAACTAACGCAATCGAAGCGGTAATCACAAGGCCGTACGCCCAGCCCGGTAGTCCGGCAACCAAACTTAGCTCGTCATGATGATCTGCCGCGGTGGATACTGCATTTTGTGCTGCTTCAACTAATTCCGGTAGCGCCAATAGTGGGATGAATGCCAACATTGGAATAACGGCGATATCTTGGAATAGAAGAACAGAGAAAGCATTTTGTCCGCCTTCTGTTTTCGACAACCCTTTCTCATTAAAGGTTTGAAGAACAATCGCAGTAGAAGAGAGCGCAAAAATGAGGCCGATGGTTAATGCGATTGTCCAAGGTTGGTCAAATACAAGCGCGATGCCCATGACAATCGCCGCTGTACCGCCAACTTGTAGGCCACCCAAGCCCATTAGACGATTGCGCATCGCCCACAGCATTTTAGGCTCTAGCTCTAAGCCGACTAAGAACAGCATCATCACCACACCAAACTCTGCAAAGTGTTGGATGGTTGTTGTTTCTTCGCCCACAAGGCCAATGATAGGGCCGATAACAACACCTGCAATTAGATAACCCAGAACAGAGCCTAAGCCAAGGCGCTTAGCAATAGGTACCGCGATAACGGCGGCGACTAAGTAGATAAAGGCTTGTAAAAAATATCCCGTCATTCTTTAGTCCTTGTTCATGATTTCATCGAGGTAGTGGTTTAGCTTGGCGGCTTTTTTCGCTTTCTTATAATCGATATCGCCGGCAACTAATGACTCCAATAAGAATTTGTAGCGCTCAACGTGCCCAACGATACGGTTCTCTTCTAAAGCGGTTCGTGAGCCAAAAAGAGCATAAGGCGCTAAGTACTCCATACCACACAGAGACGCAGTTTGTTCAAGAGGGTGGAGCAACTCTCGAATCGTAAAGTGGTTGTAGCCGTCTGTTTGGTAGGCATCTTCTTTACCACCCGCAGTAATGCTACACAGGAACTTCTTGCCTTCTAACTCATGGCCATCGGTACCGTAAGCAAAGCCGTATTCTAAGACTAAATCTTGCCACTCTTTTAGAATGGCTGGAGTCGAATACCAGTAGAGTGGGAACTGAAAGATAATGATGTCGTGGTCAAGAAGACGCTTCTGCTCACGGTCAATATTGATCTTGAAGGTTGGATACTCAGCGTAAAGATCGACACACGTGACGTTTTCAATTTTCTTGGCTTGGTCAAACAGTGGTTTGTTCGCTTCAGAGCGGTGTTGAGATGGGTGTGCAAACAACACCAGAACTCGATTCTTCGACATATGGCCCTCTTTATATAATTCGAACAATATCTACTCGTTACAATAATAGAAGAGTAGTTGAAGAACAATGAATTAGCTTGGATTTGATCGAGATAACGTACGACTATTTGATAGAAGTGGAAACGTTTGCGATTTTGGGGCTTTTTGCGACAAGACTTGTGAAATAGAAATCTAAATATGCAGTATTAAGTGGCAAAATAGCGTCTTGTTTCGTGTTACCTTGAGTCAGAAATCAGAGTCGCAAAGACGACATCAATTGAACATCGAATAAAGGAAATACCCTATGGCTAAGGACCTACGTCAGCAGTGCAAACTTTTTCTCTCCGGTCATTTCGATCCGACACCGGCACAACTCTTTTCACAGATGGCTCAATGGTCTGAAGAGCATGACATAACGCATGATACCTATGGTGATGGGGCGTTCATTCAAGAGTTCGAACAGAAAGTTGCCGATCTTCTTGGTTTTGAGGCTGCAGTATTTGTGATCACCGGAACAATGAACCAACCTACGGCTCTACAAATCGTATGTGATGAGAAGCGTTGCCAGAACGTTGCTATGCATGAATCGAGTCACATCATCCGTCATGAGAGCCAAGGCTATCAGGTTCAGAATCGTTTCAATGTCCTGCCTTTAGGTAATGTGTATCGCACTTGGAATGTGGACGATTTGAGAGCGTGGCCTGATGAAATCGCTGCTGCGCTGTATGAATTACCTATGCGTGAAATTGGTGGTCAGCTCCCAGAGTGGGAAGAGCTAGAAGCCATTAAAGATTACTGTCAAACCAATGATGTTCATCTCCACATGGATGGTGCACGCCTGTGGGAATGTGGTGCTTACTATCAAAAAAGTTATAAAGAGATTGCTAATGGCTTCAACTCTGCCTATGTCTCTCTATATAAGGGTATCAATGGGTTGGGTGGCTCTTTGCTACTCGGCAGTAAGGCATTCATTGATAAAGCATCACTATGGATGAAGCGACAAGGTGGTAATGTTTACCATAGAACTCCATTTATCGTTTCGGCTGCAATGCAGTTTGATGAGCGTTTGGCGCAGATGCCTGCGTTGTTTGAACGCACCAAACAGGTGTATCAAATTCTTCAAGACTACCCGCAGTTCATTGTGAACCCTAAACAGCCCCAAAGTAATATGCTGCATCTTTACTTGCCAGTGAGTGTGGAAGAGGGCATTGAGTTAAGAGATAAAATTGCAGTGCGAGACAAAATTTGGATTGGGAATCCGAGCCCTTGTGAGTTACCGCACCAATGTAAGATTGAATGGTATGTGGGCGACAATCTATTGAACCTTCCGGATCATGAATTTATCGATGTTCTTGACATGCTGGTTTCCGAGTTAAGCTGATTGAGCACTTAGTTCCAAACAAAAAGGCAGTGGTTATGCGCCACTGCCTTTCTCGTTCTGTCGTTTGTCTACATGTATTGATTGATGTAGACATCAACTAAAAACATAAACACTGGAATGGTGCTGAGTACGGCGAAAAAAACGATAGGTACCCAGTTTTTCATCTTCTTTTTTGGTTGCTCGTTGTTGCTCATAAAGCCCGACCTTTAATCTTGCTGTTTACTAGGTCTGATACCAATCGTAGTAAATAATTGCTCGAACTAGCTTGTTAAAATGCTCGATAACTGCGTTAGAATTTTTGATTGTAGAATAACTACTTATCGAAAAATGCTGCCTTGTTCTCAAGCCTTTTTCTGCGCTATTTCTGAACACTTACTTACTGTGATTGGTATTAAGCCTACACAGTCTATTCGATAGTTAACTTGCGGCTATAGTAACAAAGAAGCTCACACTTGCTAGGATTTGTGTATGAGAATCGTGGTGAGTATCAAATGATCTTTATTTTCAAAGGTTCATTGGCGGTTCATCTTTGTTTTGAAATAATAACCTTAACAACGGCTTACAACGTGTAATGTCGCATCTTAGATTTATGGAGAGCACTCAATGAAAACAATCGGCAATATCATTTGGTTTTTGTTCGGCGGTGTATTTATGGGATTGGCGTGGTGGTTCTTCGGACTATTAGCATTCATCACGATTGTCGGTATCCCTTGGGGCAGGGCGTGTTTTGTGATGGGTAACTTCTCGTTCTTCCCATTTGGCCAGGAAGCTATCGCACGTGATGAGCTGACTAACGAAGGCGATATTGGCACCAGCCCACTTGGCATGATAGGTAACATCATTTGGTTCGTATTCGCAGGGGTGTGGCTGGCGATTGGTCATGTGCTATCTGCAGTAGCGTGCTTTGTCACTATCATCGGTATTCCATTTGCCATTCAGCACCTAAAGCTTGCTGTGATTTCATTGGCACCTATCGGTAAAA
Organism: Vibrio sp. D420a; assembly: GCF_030248625.1. NCBI lineage: Bacteria > Pseudomonadati > Pseudomonadota > Gammaproteobacteria > Vibrionales > Vibrionaceae > Vibrio > Vibrio sp. D420a. The sequence continues at coordinate 248,743 of NZ_JAHGAN010000005.1, forward strand.
CGGTCGTCGACAAGCGCGAAGCTGAAGCCGCTCGTGTGAGAAACTATAAAGGCTAGAAAGAAATGCCCCCAATTAAGGGGGCATTGATTTGTTGGATGAGTTTCGCCTAATTAGTCATCGGGTTGGTCAGCAGTGAAAATTCGAGACCAAATATCACCTCCGTTGTCATCTCCTACGCCATCCCAGTCGCTTCCCCTTGAGAAGCCTTTGATAGAAAACTCGATACTATTACTGTCAATAATAGCTAACGTATCTCTTGCTGTGATTTCTCCGGCATCGATAACTACGTCTACCAGGTTCGTTTCATCGTTAACAGTCCAAGTCATGGTTAAGTTCTCTTGGTCACCGTCATCTACATGTGAAACTATATAGGAGCCAGTGCCATCTTCTTCAAATACGAAAGTTTCGAATTCACCGTCTTCATCTGAGTTGCTTGTGAAGCTGATTTTTCTGTCGAAGTATTCCGCACTAAATGCTGCCTTGGAGTCACTTAGTTCTATACAAGATTCCACGCTATCTTTGTAGTCTTGGAAAGAGCCATAAATTGGCACGTTGTCTTCGTCATTCCAATCAGTATTGCCTGTATCACAATAGAGAATGCCATTGCTAGTCGATAGGTCTTCGTAGGTTGAAGCCCAAGATTCAGATGCTTCTGGTTCGTAGAAAGCGAGACTCACGGAGCCTTCTCTGTTGTACAAAACAGTAATATATTCGGCTAACTCAGTCTTTTCCTCGTCATAGTAAACAACATACATGTTGTTATCTGTGTCAAATTCCCATACCCAATATCTAGGGATTCCGTTACGGTAATTTATGGCCGTGCCATCTTCATTAAATTGATATCCACGAGTTTCCCCATTACTTTTCACTCTACCAAGCTGTAACCCCGATAGTTCAGAGGTTAGTGGCTCGTCAGCACAATCTGAATATTCTGAGAGGTCATTTTTAAAGCTATCTAATGACGCGCTAGAATTTTCGGGGAAGCTACAAATGACATTGCCTTCTATGAGTTCCACAGTGTCCGACCAAATTAATTGCTTCGACTGTTCACCCTGAACCTCAGATTCATAGAATTTCAACGACCATACTGAATCTGATTGCTCAATTAACGTCCAGGTCCATGATGCGCTATAGTCTGCTTCAGTATAAGTGACTACCACTTGACCATTGTTTATGCTCCAATTGTCTGTATATCCGTATTCACCATTTTTAGAAACGTCTACCGTCCCATCTGCGTTAAAGAAGTAGTCACGGGTGTCACCATTGCCCTTAACACGATGGAAATTTTGGTCGACGATCATCTGTTCCGTGATTGTGATTCTACCACCACAAGCTGTAACAGCGGCTTCAAACTCTTGTATTGTTGCGGTGTCGTCTTCGTCGTCTCCCGTACTACATGTGGAAACAGGTACATCGACAATGTTTAAAGCAGCATCTCGAGCAATAGCATTGATGTAGATGCTTTCATCAACTTCTGGTTCTCCTGCCTTTTCAAGTGAACCTTGATGGAGTTGGCCGTCAACAACGCTAAATAAGACATGCGGAGAGTCTTGATCAAAGCTTTCGCCCCACTCTGCGATAGCTTCCTCGGGAACAGTAAACATAATAATGTCTTCATTGTTCATCGTTGAGCGAGTCCAAGTGGCTGACGATACCCTTACAGCTTCTCCATCATTCCAATTTAAAGAATAAAAGTTGACCGTATTGTCAGAGACTAGTTCGGCACTAACATCCCATCCAATTGATACACCGTAGTACATCGATGTCTGGCCAACTTCACCTGCACTTGTGTCTACGACCAGTTCGTCTAATGTTGCATTGTCTTTGCCATTGTGACCATCAAAAACCCATGGCGTCCAGTTAGTCCAAAGATAGTACGCATCGTTAACTGGAGTGAAGTTAAGAACTACGGCCGTTGAGCCATCAGGGTAGCTAGCCTGACTGTCTTCCAACAAGTCTAAATCTAGGTTGTAAGAGGAAATAGAGACGCCAGATAGATCTTTATGTATTGCCGTTGCACTGTAAGTTAACGTCGGGTGATCTACTGGGTAAGCCATTATTTTACTATCGCTGATATCCAGTACATATTCTTCGGGGATTGATGTCCAACCTTGCTCAGTGAGTTGGGTGTCTGACTCATAATCGTTTGGTACTGTGATTAACGTTCCGTCAGATTTAACTCGCTGAATTTGGGTTAATGGAGCAACATCACCATTTGGAGTAAAGGTGTCGATAAAGAGTTGGGTGATCTTGTCGTAATCTTCCTCCCAAAGAGAGTAAATAGCGCCTTCTGATTTGATGAATTCGATTGCCTTTGCCGTGTCCGATAAACCTACATCTGGATCGGTCGGATCGAGGTCGTTTTCATCGTCGATACCGTCATTGTCGTCATCGGGGTCTGCATTATTACCAATGCCATCCTTGTCGGTGTCGACAGATTCATCCTTATCTAATGGAAAGTCATCTTCTTCATCAGAAACGCCGTCACCATCATCATCAGTATCTGCATTGTTGCCTATGTTATCCTTGTCAGTATCAACCGTTTCAGAGCTGTCTAGTGGGAACGCATCGTTTTCGTCACTAACTTCATCACCATCGTCATCTGTATCTGCGTTATTACCGATTCCATCCTTATCGGTGTCGAGAGATTCGTCTTTATCTAATGGGAAGTCATCTTCTTCGTCGGAAACACCATCACCATCATCATCGGTATCAGCGTTGTTTCCTATACTATCTTCGTCGGTATCAACACTTTCTGATGGGTCAAGTGGAAATGCGTCTTCTGCGTCATTGACTTCATCGCCATCATCATCTTCATCAGTATTATTGCCGATACCATCATTATCAGTGTCTAGTGTCTCTGTTGGGTCGAAGTCGAATGCGTCTTCGGTGTCTGGAACTCCGTCATTATCGTCATCTAGATCGGCATTATCACCTTTGCCATCAGAATCTGAGTCTTTGGTTTCATTCGGATCTAACGGCATTTCATCTTCTGTATCAGAAACGCCGTCTCCATCGTCATCAGTATCGGCATTGTCACCAATTTCATCATTGTCACTATCTAGCCATTCACTGCTGTCGCTTGGAAAGGCATCATCTTCATCTGCGACACCATCTTTATCTGTATCCTTGTCTGCCACACCTGATTTGTTGAAGACAATGGAATCTAAATCTGCTTCGTTGTCTTCAACAATTTCTTTGATTTTTGAGTTTACAACACTGATAGCAGCTAAGAGATCATTATTGCCGTCGTTATCGTTGGCAGCAGTGTTCAATTCTTCAGGGCTCTCTGGTAAGTTCCCTGATGCAACTAGGCTTCTCGCACCAAAGGCCGCTTTCTCGTTATTGTTTTCTTTGTAATCACCAAGAACTTCACCTTCTTCTAATCCCATTTCTGTCGCAACATTTGTGATTGCTTCTTCTTTGCTGGCTGCTTGCCCTGATTCAAGTTGGACATGTACTAAAGTGGAGAGTGGTGTGACGTCTCTTTCTCCGGCAGGAGCGGACATTACGTAGTCGGATGCGACGGTATTGCCCGTATCTTCATCAACGGTTTGACCTTTTATCGATCTAACGACAAGAGGGTGGGTTTCTGGATTATCAATACCAGTAATATCTAGGCTAGCTTTACCTCCTTCTCCTGTGGTGGCAGAAGGCTCGTTAGAATCTAACTGGAAGTTAGCATTAAGGTCTAACCAAACTTGGGCACCATTCAAGTATCCATCAATGGCCGTTACGCTATAAGATGTGCTGGACGCGGAACCGCTAGACGAGTCTGAATCGGAGTCGTCAAGACAACCGACCAGACCCACACTAGCAGTTAACCCTAGCACAATAGTGAGTGGGTTCTTTTTCATTAGTTCATCCTAAACTGACGTTGCATAGATTATGTTGCATAAGAAAGCTAGGAAATGAACTGGGTTTGCGCAAGGTGCATAAAAATGCATTTTTGACTAAATGAATAGTTACACTTGGTATTTATTTGTTTGGTTTATGATTCATTATGTTAGTAACACTAAGATAAATAAAAAATAATATATGGAATTGTGTTCTTTAGGTTACGCTGCACTGTTCGCAGAGACTCACTTTGGCTTCGAAATAAAAAATAACCATTGTTTTAATATGTGATCTATTTCACTGCGTGTTTGTGGTTTATCTTGTCAATTATTGTGACTTTGCTCGATAAAAAAATGGGCTCACCGATGGCAAGCCCACTTTCAAACTAACATATAAAGTTTGGTATTTTATAAATTGAAGGGCTACATTGCCGCTTCAAAAATCGCTGAAATTTCTTCGTGCGTTGCTTGTTTCGGGTTAGTGAAACCACAAGCGTCTTTCAGTGCGTTGTCAGACAGTGTTGGGATGTCTTCTAGTTTCGCACCCAGTTGAGCGATACCAGCAGGAATGCCAACATCAGCCGCTAGAGTTACGATAGAAGCGATAGCTGCTTCAGCACCTTGCTCTGCCGTCATTTCTTCAACATTTACGCCCATCGCTTTAGCCACGTCACGTAGACGCTCAGGACATACTTGCGCGTTGTAGCGTTGAACGTGTGGAAGAAGAATCGCGTTACATACACCGTGTGGAAGGTCGTAGAAACCACCCAGTTGGTGCGCCATTGCGTGTACATAACCTAGAGATGCGTTGTTGAACGCCATACCAGCCATGAATTGTGCGTAAGCCATTTGCTCACGAGCTTCGATGTCGTCACCGTTGCTTACTGCTGTGCGTAGGTGCGCTTGGATAAGCTCAATCGCTTTGATTGCTACAGCATCTGTAATTGGCGTTGCCGCGATAGATACGTACGCTTCGATTGCGTGAGTCAGTGCATCCATACCTGTAGCTGCAGTTAGTGATGCAGGCTTAGCAAGCATTAGCTCAGGATCGTTTACAGAGATCAGTGGCGTAGTGTGCTTATCTACGATTGCCATTTTGATGTGGCGAGCTTCATCAGTGATGATACAGAAGCGAGTCATCTCAGAAGCCGTACCAGCTGTCGTGTTGATAGCGATCAGTGGCATCATTGGTTTTTCAGATTGGTCTACGCCTTCGTAGTCAGCAATCTTGCCACCGTTAGCCGCAACTAGTGCAATACCTTTCGCACAATCGTGTGGAGAACCACCACCAAGAGAAACGACGAAGTCACACTCGTTGTTTGTTAGTAGTTCAAGGCCGTCTGTTACGTTGGCCGTAGTTGGGTTTGGTTGAGTACCATCGAACACAACTGTGTTAACGCCACGCTCTTCAAGTAGATCTTGTACTTGTTTAACAACACCGATTTGGTTCAAGATTTTGTCTGTAACGATCAGACCTTTCTTAAAACCTTGTGATTGAATGCTGTCCGCTGCGTCTTTTAAACAGCCTGTGCCCATGAAGTTGATTGTAGGGATAAAAAATGCACTAGCCATGAATTGCTCCAGTTAAATTATGATTTTTGCTTGAGTTCTATGTTGGCGATAAAGGCCTGTGGAACAATTGATCTGGGACAATTTTCGCACCTAACTACCACTTTGTAGTTAGGGATTGTGACGTGCTTCATGAAGCAAACGGTTAGCTAGTTTCTAATGATAATTTGAATAATAATAGGTGGCGCCAACCGTACGCCATCTATATGAGAATGAATATTGTTGATGCAAGAAATACACATAAAGTTCTAATATCATTAACTTTTTGTTTTCTCGGTATCGATGGTTTCATCAATAGTTTTTTCACTGTTTACGATTTCTTTATCGGTATCTTGTGCAGAGTTTTCACCGACGAAAGCATCGTAGTTTTTGACAAGAAATGGTGTGAGCATGACAGACGATGGTAAGAAGTGCTTCATAATACCTCCGGTATTGAGATGTGTTTCTTGTATGTTATTAGTTTAATATGTGGCAAAATTTGCGATACATCATAAGTTGATGCGTGACTTCTATAAAAAGTCAGAACTTTCTACAAGCTCACAGTTGTGTTGAAAGTGTGCAAGATGAGGCATCGCCTCTTAAGAATGATCAAACCCAAGTAGGATAGGTAATGAAGTACGACTGGATATTTTTTGATGCGGATGAAACGCTCTTTCACTTTGACTCTTTTAAAGGAATGAAGCTGATGTTCTCTCGTTTTGGCGTCGATTTTGACGAACAAGATTACGCGGCGTATCAAAAAGTGAACTTACCACTATGGGTTGATTATCAAGACGGCAAGATTACAGCAGATCAGCTTAAGCACACGCGCTTTGAGTCGTGGGCGAAACAGCTAGATACAACAACAGCAGTACTTAACAGTGCTTTCTTAAATGCAATGGCCGATATTTGTACCTTGCTACCGGGGGCGAAAGAGCTGATGGATGCGCTGCAAGGCAAAGTTAAAATGGGCATCATTACCAACGGCTTTACTGAGCTGCAAGCCATTCGTTTAGAGCGAATGGGGATGACGGACTATTTTGACCATGTGGTGATTTCAGAAGAAGTTGGCGTCGCTAAGCCCGATTTCGCTATCTTTGATCATGCACATCGCATTAGTGGTGCTCCTGCCAAAGAGCGCATGCTGATGGTTGGTGATAACCCTCATTCAGATATTCTAGGTGGCATCGATTTTGGTATTGAAACTTGTTGGTTGAACGTTGACAGTAAGCCACGACCAAGTGGAATTGAGCCGCACTACCAAGTTGCATCACTGAGTGAATTAAAGGCTCTATTGCTCGCTTAATCTCAACAAAAGATGGCAGATGTTGAAGGTACCTAATTTTGAAATTGGGTACCTTTTTTATTGGAGCTTGATTGACGAATTAGGTGTTGGGCTTTGAATACCACTACATAAACGGTAGCGGGAAAGCATCACTAGGTTCTGGTGTTGTGAATTCTTCAGCATCAATGATCAGCGACCCATTTCGACCTTTATCCTTGATGGAATACAAAGCTTCATCGGCTTTTTGGATGAGTTCAGAGTCGAGTAACAAGCTCTTGGTGCTGTGATCGAAAACTGCTCCTCCGATGGATACGGTGATCCTGTCACTGCATGATGAAGCGCTGTGCTCAATGTTTCTTTGATACAGGTCTGCCATGAAGCTGCGTACTTTTTTCTCAAGTTCTGGCTTCATCATGCATTCCGTTAGGATAAGAAACTCATCACCTCCAAATCGGAATACTTTACAGTGCTCTTTGGTGAAGTGAGTTCGAAGTAGGTTAGCGATCTCCTTTAATACGTCATCACCTTTGACATGGCCATAGCTGTCGTTGTACTGCTTGTAGAAATCTACATCACACAATAGAACAGCGATCTTATTCGCTGCTTGTGGGCATTTTTGTAGCTTCTGAATCGATGAACCGAGCGAGACTCGGTTAAAGAGGCCTGTTAGAGGGTCTAGGTTCGCTAAGCGATTAAGCTCTTTTTTTTGTGCCTCAAGCTGCTTCTTGTGCTGTTTATTCTGTAAGTCGACTGCGATGTAGGAGCCAAGGTGCTTAATCAAAGACATATGGTAGTCCTGGTAAGCATGTGGCTGGTGGGTCTGTATCGTCAGCACTCCTAACGTCTTATGATCGAGTGTCAACGGGATCATGATAACAGACGGGTAATCCTCTTGCGTTGTACCGACAAATGCATGGGCAGTTGGATCGTTATTGACAAGCTTTTGTAGTACTTCAGGGGAAAAACTACCGTGAACGAAAGACAGATTGTTCTTAATACAATAGGTGCTTAAAGTCGACTCACCACGACAATCGATAGTGAACGGTGGTAGTAGATTACCAAGGTCGATGAATTGCTCGTAATGGAGCTGCTCAGACGCCTCGTCGTATAGGCCCAAAGCAAGACAATCGACAGACATCAGCTTTGAAAGGTCGTTGTACAGACGAAATACCATGTCGGTAAGGTCATTGTGTGAACCAAGGTACTCGCCAAACGAAGAGATCAATTCCAAGTTCTTAGCCAGTGACTGTGCGTTCTCTAGTTGGGGACGCTCAGAGTGGAGCTGATAAAGCTGAGAGATCGATTCGCTGTTACTTTCACCGTGCAGCTTGAGCGCCTTTGACTGTAAATTGAAGGCTTGCTCTAGTCGTTCACTCTTCACCGCTGCGTCACGGTTAAATTTCGACTCTTGATGCAGGATTGAGGCAAACGCCTCCAACATCTTAGCGCTTCCGAATGCTTCAACGAGAGGCAGTGCTTTTTGGATATGCGTGTCGAGATGATCAATATGCTGGTTCTCGATAGCACAACGACAATATTCAAGCAGCGCATCTAATAAGTAGAAATCATCTGATAATTGCTCTGCACATTGAATCGCTTTACAGAAGTGCTTAAGCGCTTGTTGTGGCTCTCCCAGGAGCTCTAAGTGGGCTCCAAAGGCGTTGTGATAAAAGAATTCACCGAGTGGACTGGCGTGTCGCGATAGCGTTTCGCTGTACTGCTCAAACTGCTTGATAGCCACATCAAACCGACCCAATTTGCTGTTGGTGAAGGCCAGGTTGGTTAACACTGGTGAGATCACCATCTGCTCTGGGGTTTGCACGCTCGTTTCCCAAGCTAATTCACAGTAGTAGTGCGCTTTATGAAAATCCTCTGCTTCGAGAAAGATATAGCCTAAGTTCGCGTAGATTCGCGCAAGCAAGTAGGGGCTATCAATGTGTTTGCACTCAGAAGCCTTAGTCAATTCAACAATGGCTTCGGTGAAATTTCCCGAACGAATCATGGCGATACCCAAACCATATTCGATGTAATATTTCAGGATCAAAGAGGGTGAAGCATCGGCTTTATTCAGAGCTTGACTAAGATAGACAAGCGCTTGTTTAACCTTGCCTTTTCTCAATACACAAAAACCGTCTACAAACAGTTTTATAGAGCTTGGGATGGTTTTGTTTTGTCGAACTGCTTCGGCATCCATCGCTTTTTTGACTTGGCCGATAGCCCCTGCGCCTTGAGAAGCAATGACTTCTTTTAGTTGCTGGTCTAGGTAGTGAGTAAAGCTATCGGTATAGTTCATTAAAGTAATAGTGATGGAATAAATATGATTATATTGTACGAAGTGTTGTTTATTTTAGGAAGTCTTATTTTGTTTTTTCTATCAATTAGCCAAGTTTCTGGTTTATGCTCGCCATTTAGGAAATGGCTTAAGTTGGCTTTGTAAAAAGGTAATCAAGTGTTAAAGACTCATCGTTACAGTTGTTATGGCGTGATGGCCATTCTATTGTGGAGCTGCTTAATCGCGCTCTCACGCAGTGTATCTGAACAGTTAGGACCGATTGGAGGGGCCGCCAGCCTTTATACGGTGAGTTCGATCTTGTTGGTCTTTACCATGGGGTTACCGAAAATTTCGCGCTTCTCTAAATCGTATTTGCTGATTGGAGGCTCGCTTTTCGTCTGCTACGAGATATTTTTGGCTCTTGCACTGGGTATGGCGAACAGCCGTCACCAAGCCATCGAAATGGCTGTCATTAACTACTTATGGCCAGCGTTAACGGTACTGTTTGCCGTTTTACTCAGTAAGAAGAAAACTAATTTATTGGTTTATCCAAGTATCGTCCTTGCTTTCTTTGGTGTTGCTTGGAGTATCAGTGGCGATCAGGGTCTCTCGGTACAACAGATTGCTGCAAATGTCGCGACGAACCCGCTAACGTATTCCATGGCGTTCTTTGGCGCGATTATCTGGGCGGTGTATTGCAACTACACGCAGCGCGTGGCGAAAGGTCAGAATGCGATCGTGTTGTTCTTTATCGCAACGGCTGTAACGCTATGGATTAAATATGCGCTGAGTGACGAACCAGCAATGGTGATGACAACGAGCGCTGCTATCGATCTTGTTTTGGCGGGCGCGGCCATGGGAGCGGGTTATGCGTTGTGGAACACGGCGATACTCGGCGGAAACATGGTGTTTCTTGCAACCATGTCTTACTTTACGCCAATCTTCTCGACGCTATTCTCTTCAATGCTGCTTGGCTTGTCACTCACAGTCACTTTCTTGCAAGGCGTGTGCATGGTGACCATTGGTTCATTGGCGTGTTGGTGGGTAACAAGAGAAAAGCCGACACAGAAAGCATCGGCTAAATCAGAGAGTAGTGATATCGAACAAGCGAAGACCTAGTTGCGATTTGCTTCTTGTTCTAACTAGCAATGCTCAAGTTGAGTTTCAGCTCATAAGGCATTTTTGATAGGCGTCGCTTCAGCAAGCGGCGCGTCTTTTCAATATCATTGACCGCAATGGTTTCTTGGTTATTGGTGTGGATATCAACGTTGATACGCAGCTCTTGACCTACTTTCGTTACGCCTTTCAGCTCTAGGTCTTGTTCCGCTTCCTTATCAACAGCGATAACGTTCTCATCAACCTTTTCACAAATCTCTTTGTTCGCCGACATCATCAGCAGTTCACGCATTGCTTGTTTAAGCATATCGAATGGCACTTTGATGAAGTAGAACGACATCAGAACCATCATCATCGGGTCAGCGTACACAGCAAACTCAGCATACGGTGACAAGGTGATTAACCACGCTGCAACGAAACCTGCAGTAACCGCCACACTCAATAATGTATCCATCTGCCACTGTTTCGATTCTGCTTCAATCAAACCTGAAGAGAATGACTTACTTTTATTGGCGATGTACCACCATGCGTAACCACAACCCAGTACGTTCAATGCACCAAAGATGGTCGCGATTGAAGCGTCGACTTCACGACCGCCGGTCATTAGCGCACCAACGGCAGAGTAAAGTGAATAACCTACGACGATAAGAATTACAGCAGCTTTAAAAGCGATAACGATAGGCTCAATAATCGCGCGACCAAAAGGGAAGTTAGAGTCTGATGGGCGATTAATGTACTTCGATGCAGCTAGTGACAATAAAGTTAACAGTAAACTGATCAGCGAATAAACACCGTCGAATACGATGACGAGGGAACCAACAATTAAGCCTAGTGCCAAGCCTCCCAATGCAAAGCCAGATGCAAGAAGGGCTGAGAACATTAATACTCGATTTTCGTTTTGGTTTGTCCTGTCACACATAATGATTTCCTAGTGTCTTCGATAACTTCATTGTTCTAATACTGAGCGAGTTTTACAAACTCAATCTGCCTTCACGCAAAATCAAAAATGTAGTATTTATCAGTTATTAAATTAAATCATAAGGTTAAGTGTGATTTTGCCTGTCACGTTTTTTGACGCTGACTGATATCGATAAGGATAGTTTGAGGAGTACTAGAGGGATGTGCGCCTTAAATAACAAACGCAGTCAATAGCTATTGCACCGACATTGATGGTGTTGATGAGCACTAAGCGTGATTAATGCTCATCGAAATCGAAAAGAGATTAGATGAAGTGTCTGTCGAAGACCGAGATAGAGTCTGACATTTAAAAATCAAACAGATAGTCGCTGATCTTGTCCGCTAACCAGTTCATACCTGGGTGTTCCGCCATACCTGCCGCAGTAAACATACAGTAATCTTCTTGAGTTAAACCGTACGTATGCTTAATAACAGATAGTTTTTGTTCGCGGAGTAGGTGACGAATCAACGGCTCTGGCATTACGCCCCAAGCGTCTTCACGCATGATGGTGTCGAGCATGTAATCGAAGCTCGAAAATCCTATGTAGCGGCGCGAGAACGGGTCAAGTACAGGGTTGTCTTTCTCGTTGAGGTAAACCATAGTCGCTTGCATCGAGTTACGTAGTACTTCATCAGAGACTCGGCGCATTTGGCTAAGCGCGTGTCCTTTCTGGCAAACCGACATCATTCGAATCTTACCGAGTGGGTTGTAGAGGATCCTCGGGTCATCAACACGTTCGTAATCGACACCAAAGGCAAAGTCGACCTGCTGGGTTTCAACAAGGTTGGCCAAATCACCACTTGAAGCTAGAACAATATTGAATGAGGTGGAAGGGTAGCGGTTGTTCAGTTTATGCGATAGGTCTTGCCACATCTCATCGGGAAGAGAGTCGTCGCGTGCTATCCAAATCTCGGCGTTAAACTCACCTGAAACATGCAAACAAGTCTGCTTTATGCGAGCAGCCGTGACCAACATGCCTTCGCAATCCTTGTAGATAGCTTTTCCCGCTTCAGACAGTTCAACGTGGTTACCACTGCGAATGAACAGTTCAACATCCAGCTCTTTTTCAAGTGCTTTGATCGACATGCTGAGCTTAGTACGGTTGCATTCGAGTTGGCGTGCAGCCTCTGACACTGAGCCGAGGTCTGCCACGGAACAAAACGCTTGGATTTGAGACAAGTTCATAGATTTTCCGGAATGAGCGAGAATCGTAAGATTTATATGTGAATATTGTGCTGATTCTCTTAGAAATAGTCCATCATTGCATGATAACTCTATGACGAACGGGTCAATTTAGTTTAATCTGAGAGGGTTCCGAACGTACAAGAAGTAAAGATGGAGGCCATGATGGCGAAACAATGGGACGAGTACGCAAAAGACTGGGATAAAGAACCCGCAACGGCTGAATTCGCAAAAGCCGTATTTGACCAGTTGAGCCAGCTCGTTGATCTAGACGGAACCCGTGTCCTTGATTTTGGTTGTGGCACAGGTCTGCTTAGCCAAAAAGTGTCCCCTTTTGCAAAAGAGATTATTGCTTTAGATTTCTCTGAAGCCATGATTGAAGAACTCGACAAAAAAGAGCTACCCAACGTAGAGCCCGTTGTTGATATTCTTTCTCGTGGTTTAGCAGCTCAACACCCTGCATTTCGAAAGCAATTTGATGTCGTAGTCGCTTCGTCTGTGTGTGGCTTTATCCCGAATCTGCAAGATACGGTGAGTTTGATTTACACACTTCTAGAAGAAGATGGACTGTTTGTTCACTGGGATTGGTGTGTAGAGAGCGATGACGAAGCGTCTGGTTTAACACTGAGTCGCTCAGAGAACGTGTTAATGGCGGCAGGCTTCTCAGACGTAGAAGTATCAGTACCGTTTTCGATTGATACCCCTCAGGGTAAATTAAAGGTACTTATGGGCGTTGGACGCAAGCAGTCTTACCACCCATACTAAATCACGCTAATGCGTTGAAACTAAAAGATAGACTAAACCCATGCTGTTTTGCAGTGTGGGTTTTCTTTTGGGCGTTACATTAAACGGTGGTTTTCCATAATGGAAATGTTTAATTGATTAAATTTCAATAGTGGAAAAGTGATTACTCTTTTAAAATAAGACCATATAAATATAAAGGGTTTTATCATGAGCCACCAAACAACGTCATCACCAATGCCTGAACTTCAGCAACGTTTCCACAATATTATTTCGGATGCCAACTTATCACCTAAGCAGAAGTCGAGCTATTTAGCGTTAGAAGCGGAAGCAAGCCTACCGTATATGCCAATCAGCCAAGAAGCTGAACAAGCACTCAAAGACGGGGTGCTGTGTGACATGTTTGAAGGCCATGCGCCGTTTAAGCCGCGCTACGTCTTACCAGACTATTCTAAATACTTACATCAAGGCTCAGAGTATTTAGAACTCAGCGCGGCGACCAATTTAGATGAAGCGCTCAACATGTTGACGATCATCTATCACCATGTGCCATCCGTGACCTCTATTCCTGTGTACCTTGGTCAACTGGATGATGTGTTAATGCCTTTCGTTGGCGATCTAACAGACGAACAAATCTATCAAAAACTAAAACTGTTCTGGATTATGTTAGATCGCACACTCCCTAATGCGTTCATGCATGTGAATATCGGCCCTGCAGATAACATCATCTGTCGCACTATTTTGCGAGTAGACGCTGAGCTTAAGCAGATCGCGCCTAACTTAACCTTTATGTACGACCCTGCAGTGACACCTGACGATCTTTTGCGTCAAGCAGCGAGCAACATCTGTGAATGCAGTAAACCTCATATCGCAAACTACCCAGCACACGCGAGTGCTTACGGTGATAAGCGCTTTGGAATCGTGAGTTGCTATAACTCTCTGCCGCTTGCTGGTGGATCAAATACCTTGGTCCGTATGAACTTAAAAGAGGTCGCGCTAAAGTCTAAAGACAGCGCCGATTTTCTACAGCGAGTACTGCCGACATACGCCAACATCATGGTTGAGCTGATGGATGCTCGCAGTCGTTTCCTTCATGAAGAGTCGAATTTCTTTGAAGGCTTCTTGACGAAAGAGGGCTTGATTGAAGAAGCGCGATTCGCGCCTATGTTTGGTATCTACGGCATGGCAGAAGCCGTCAACATCCTGATGGAGAAAGAGGGTGCTGAAGCTAAGTACGGACACGATGAAGCAGCCAACACACTCGGTCACACCATCTCTGAAAAGCTCGCAGAGATCGTTGAATCCTCACCAGTTCAATATGGCTTAAACGGTAAAGCACTGCTGCACGCACAAGGCGGTATTAGTCTTGATAAAGATGTAACCCCAGGTGTGCGTATTCCTTACGGAACTGAGCCAGATCCAGTCTCTTACGTGCGAGCAACCGCAGGTCATCATAAGTTCTACACATCAGGCATCAGTGACATCTTAACGATTGATGAGACTGTAAAATCGAACCCTGAGGCGATGTTCAACCTATGTAAAGGTGCAATTCAAGCCGGTTATCGTGAGTTTACTGCAAACGTCGCGTCGAACGATTTGGTGCGCGTGACGGGCTACATGATTAAGCTCTCTGATATCGCAAAATATGACGAAGAGGGTTCTCGTACCAATACCACTTTCTTGGGCGCAGAGGCTGCAAAAAACACTGGTATTTTGGAGCGTAAACCACGTGTGGCGAGCTTAGAAATGTCACCTACCTACGAACAATAAATTTTCTGATCTAACGACTCACATGGCTAGGGTTACTAAAAATATAAAGGCAGAAAAACAAGCGAAGGTCAGCCGTGTGCTGACCTTTTCTTGTGTTGACGGGCCGGGAAATCGCTTGGTGTTGTTTCTACAAGGGTGCAACTTTGATTGCATCACTTGTCACAACCCTCACACCATCAATCACTGCAACCATTGTGGTGATTGTGTTCCTGAATGCCCAAGTGAAGCGCTAACTCAAAATAGTGAATCTGGTACAGTTACTTGGCATCCGGAAAAATGTACACATTGTGACAGGTGCATTGATGTGTGCAGTCATAAGTCGAGCCCGAAAATATCACTGATGACAGTTACTGATGTTCTTGAAATCGCGAGAGAAAATCAGTTCTTTTTAAGCGGAGTTACCATCTCAGGCGGTGAAGCGACAATGCAGCTGCCGTTTATTATCGAACTCTTTAAAGCAATCAAAACCGATCCTCAGCTCTCTCATTTAACCTGTTTTATTGATAGTAATGGCTCACTTTCATCGGAAGGCTGGAGTAGGGTTCTGCCGTACCTTGATGGCGCAATGATCGACCTAAAATCATGGCAAAATGAAACTCATCAATGGTTAGTGGGGCGCGAGAATCACCGTGTACTCTCTTCAATCAACTTCTTAGCGGAACATCAAAAGCTACATGAAGTCCGTTTACTGCATATCCCCGGAAAAAGCGACTTAGATGCAGAAGTCGAACAGGTAGGCCGTTACCTTAGCTCATTGCCAGAAATCGTAGCGATTCGTCTCAATGCGTTTCAGCATCATGGTGTGATAGGGGAAGCCTTAAATTGGCCAAAATGCACTAAGCAACAAATGAATGAGTTTCATGACCAGTTATTCGCTTATGTCCAGCGGCCAATGCTAACACCGCAAGTCTATACCTAAACTCACTTTTTCCCCCTGCAAAACCTAACATCAAGTTCATGGCTGATTCACTTACCATCTTTATTTACTTTTCTGTATATCTAGACAGTTTATTAAGCTTGAAGGTTGTCTGAATATTGAAAGTGGCATGTTTTATTGAATTTCTAGTCTCACTTTGTCGATGGCGAGTTTTGTAAGTTGTGGTTTCTTAATGGTTATATGACTTTCATACCTTGGATAACACGCCGACGCGTTTTTACGTGAGGTTAGAGTACATATTTCGATATGTTTTCTTTAATTTTTAACAGCTTATGATAAGTTGGTCGAAAGTCATTCAGGTAGAAAAACGAGACTGCCTGTTATTAAGAATGTTATATTTTCGAGGCAGATATGAGCAACTTTAGTTTTTTACTCAATGATGATGGGAAAGGGAAGGTTGTAATCGGCCCTTATCAAGAGAGTTTTATAGCGGAATTAAGTTTCTGGGGCATCGATGATTACGTTGAACACTGGAGAACAGCTGAGGACGTATTAAAGGGAGGAAATGCCGTATCATTTATAATATCAATAACCGATCCCGAGAATAGCAATTTTATTCGTTCATGGGTTTGCTACCCTATAGAGCATGAATTGGTGTTTCAAGAACATATCATATTTTTAGATGATTTAGACGTGCCGTTTAATGTGAGTCAACCGCACGAAAATGTACAGCCATACGAAGCAACCACAGAAGAAGGTCACAAGATTTCAGAGTGGCGTATAAAAATATAACAAGGCGTTTAAGGCAGATTCTGTAGTTGACCCG